>JASLDQ010000021.1 GCA_030151505.1 Chromobacteriaceae bacterium | reverse complement strand
CGCCGAGGATCAGTTTCAGCCGGGTGGTCTTGCCGATGCCGTTGGGGCCGAGCAGGCCGAGTTTGTCGCCGCGCAGGATCCGGGTGGTGAAGTCGCGCACCAGCCCGCGGCCGTCGTCGCCCTTGCCGACGTGTTCCAGTTCGGCCACCAGCTTGCCGGAGCGCTCGCCGGCATCGAGCTGGAAGTTGACCGCGCCGACCCGTTCGCGCCGGGCCGCGCGCTCGCGCCGCAATTGCTCCAGTCGCCGCACGCGGCCTTCGTTGCGGGTGCGGCGGGCCTCGATGCCCTTGCGGATCCACACTTCTTCCTGCGCGTGGAAGCGGTCGAACTTGCGGTTCTGCTCCTCTTCCACCGCCAGCTGTTCGGCCTTCTTGGTCTGGTAGGCGCTGAAGCTGCCGGGGTAGCTGCGCAGGATGCCGCGGTCGAGTTCGATGATGCGGGTGGCGACGTTGTCGAGGAAGCGGCGGTCGTGGGTGATCAGCAGCACGCTGCCGCTGAAGCCCTTGATCAGCCCTTCCAGCCACTCGATCGCGGCCACGTCCAGATGGTTGGTCGGCTCGTCCAAGAGCAGCACGTCCGGCTGGGCCGCCAGCGCGCGCGCCAGCGCCACCCGCTTTTTCCAGCCGCCGGACAGCGCGCCGATCTTCACGTCGGGCGACAGGTTCAGGTGCGACAGGGTGGTTTCGATCTGGTGCTCGAGCTGCCAGCCGTTCTTGGCTTCCAGCTCGGTCTGGATGGACTGCATCTGGTCGAGCAGCGCGTCGTGGTCGGCGTCGGGCAGGGTCAGCGCGTGGACGGTGCGGTGGTAGGCGGTCAGCAGGTCTTTCAGGTCGCCCAGCCCCTCGGCCACCGCTTCGAACACGGTGTGCTCCGGGTCGAGCGCCGGCTCCTGCGGCACGAAGGCCACGCGGGTGTCGTTTTGCTGGATGATGCGGCCGTCGTCGAGCTTGACGCCGCCGGCGATGGCCTTGAGCAGCGAGGACTTGCCCGCGCCGTTGCGGCCGATCAGGCCGACGGTTTCGCCCGGCTCGAGCGAGAAATCGACCTGATCGAGCAGGGCGACGTGACCAAAGGCGAGGCAGGCTTTTTCGACGGTAAGCAATGGCATGGGGTGGCAGTACGGCAAGGTTGGATGGCCGGCATTGTAGCACCGCCCCCCGCCCGGCCCGACCATGGCGGTATTGCGGTTCATAAGCGGACGGGGCGCTGGTACAATCCGGTCCACTACAACAATAAAGCCTCGCCTGGCCGCGAGGCTTTCGTTTTGGGCCGTTGCGCCCACCCTTTTCCGGTGCAGAGTTCAGGAGTTCCGCCATGTATTTCGTCGACCGTTCCGTGGCCGTCATCAAGCCCAAGCAACCCTTCGCCGACTGGCTCAACGCCGTGCCCGACAATGACATGGAGCTGTCGCTCGACAGCCTGCGCGCCGACTGCACCGTGGTGATGATGCCGGAGTTCGACGAGCCGGAAGAGGGCGTGGCCTTCATCGACGAGATCGTCGACAAGCTGTTCGAGATGGAGTTGTCGAGCTGGTACGACGACCCCGCGCTGTGGCCGAAGGACCGTTCGCTCAAGACCTTCTGGGAGTGGTTCGACGTCGAAATCCATTCGATGGTGCTCGACGCGGTCGATACGCCGCTGCACAACACCCCGCTCGAATGATTCTGCGCGGGCTCGCGCCGTTCCGCGTGACGCCGCGCCCCAGCCGCATCGGGCTGGCGCTGGTGCTGCTGGCCGGTTTCATGGCGCTGGCCGGCGTGCTCCGGGCGGACGTGCCGGGCTGGCTCTCGCTGCTGCTGGTGCCCGCGCTGTGGCTGCCCCTGCGCCGTCTCGGCTGGCTTGGAGGCCGGCTTGAGGTGGTCGACATCGATGCGCAGGGCGGTCTTGCCTGTGCCGGCGAGCCGGTTCGGGTGCTGGCCGATTCCGTGGCGACGCCCTGGCTGATCGTGCTGCGGCTGGAGCGGCGGCAGGGACGTTCCTCGCTGGTCCTGCTGCCCGATTCCGCGCCGGTCGATACTTTGCGCCAGCTGCGCGTGCTCTTGCGCTGGCATGTTTCGCCCCGATTGATCTCCCAACACGATTCACAGAATTCCGACGCCTCATGAACACACCGGCAACACTGCAAGACTGGCTGACCCGCCTGGAAACCCTGCACGTCAAAAGCATCGATCTCGGACTGGACCGCATCCGCCAGGTCAAGGACGCGATGAAGCTCGCGCCGGATTTCCCGCTGATCGTGGTTGGCGGGACCAACGGCAAGGGCTCGGTGTGCGCGATGCTGTCCAAGGTCCTCGCCTGTGCCGGATTCAAGGTTGGTACCTACACTTCGCCGCATCTGCTGGCCTACAACGAGCGTGTCGCCATCGACATGCAGCCGCTCGACGACGCGGCCATCATCCGCGGTTTCGAACAGGTCGAGGCCGCCCGCGGCGAGGTGCCGCTGACCTATTTCGAGTTCGGCACGCTGGGAGCCATGCAGTGCTTCATTGACGCGGGCGTGGACGTGGCGGTGCTGGAGGTGGGGCTGGGCGGCCGGCTGGATTCGGTCAATGTGTTCGACGCCGACTGCTCGGTGGTGGTGAGCGTGGACATCGACCACCAGGACTGGCTGGGCGATGACCGCGAGCAGATCGGCTTCGAGAAGGCCGGCATCTATCGCGCCGGCCGCCCGGCCCTGTGCGCCGACCCCAATCCGCCTGCCCGGTTGGTCGGGCATGCCGAAGCCATCGGTGCCGAGCTGAAGCTGATCGGCCGCGACTTCGGGTTCAGCAAGACCGATCAGCTGCAGTGGGAGTTCTGGTGCGGCAAGGCGCGCCGCCACTGTCTGCCGATTCCGGCGCTGCGCGGCGGCTACCAGATGGGCAACGCGGCCACCGCGCTGGCGGTGCTGGAGATCCTGCGCGAGCGTCTGCCGGTCGGGCTGGGCGCGATCCGCCAGGGCTTGCTGGAAGTGGAGTGGCCGGCACGCTTCCAGGTCCTGCCGGGACGGCCGATCACGGTGCTGGACGTCGGGCACAATCCGCACGCGATGCGGGCGATGGTCGCCAGCCTGCAAGGCATCGGTTATGCCGAGAACCGCTTTGCGGTGTTCTCGATGCTGGCCGACAAGGACATCGACAGCGTGATCGAACTGGCGAAGGGCGAGTTCGACGCCTGGTATATCGCGCCGATCCTGGACACGCCGCGAGCGCTGCCGGTCGACGTGCTGGCGGCAAGGCTGGCCGAGCACGGCGTGCGCGAAGTGCATCAATTCGCCACGCTGGCCGAGGCTTACGAGGCCGCCTTATCCCGCGCAAGCGAAAATGATAGAATCGTCACCTTTGGGTCGTTCCATACCGTTGCTGCCGTCATGGCGGCGCGGCAGGGGACAAACCGCTGATTTAGTGCAGGAAAGCATACGATGACCGGATTGAGCAGCCAGCAGGAACTGACGCTCCTGAGAAAGCGGGCCCGCCGCCGTCTGGTCGGCGCAGTCGCCATGACGCTGCTTGCGGTCATCGTGCTGTGGAACGTAGTCGACAGCAAACCGCAGCAGGACATGCATCCCGAATCGGTCGAAATCGTCGCGGCCGGTGGCGCGCCGCTCAAGAGCGCGGCGGCCAAGGTGCCGCCGGCCGAGGAGCAGACGATGCCAATGCCGGTCGAGCCGGTCAGCCCGGTGCCGGCCAAGCCGGTGGCGACGCCGCCCCCCAAACCGGCGGTCGTGGCCGAGGCGGCTGTCGCGCCGGTCAAGCCGGCACCCCGGGCCGAGACGCCGAAGCCGGAAGCACATCCCGCGCCGGCCAAGGAACCGAAGCCGGCCACTGCGTCCAAATCCGAAGACAAGAAAGCCGACAGCAAGCCGGTGTCCGAGCCCAAAGCCGATCCCAAACCCACGCCAAAGGCGGAAGCCAAGCCGGTTCCCAAGGCCGAGTCCAAGCCCGAGCCGAAGTCAGAATCCAGGCCCGAACGCAAGAGCGACCCGGCCGCCATTCTGGCCGGCAAGTTCGACGGCGATGCGGAACCGACCAAGGTGAAAAGCGAGGCCAAGGCCGCCGACAAGCCCAAGCCGGCCGAAAAGGGCGGGCATTTCGTGATTCAGGTCGCCGCTTTGGCCGACCCGGACAAGGCGCGGGAACTGAAGCAGAAGCTTTCCAGCGCCGGGGTCAGTGCCCAGCTCAGCAAGGTGCAGACCAGCAAGGGCGAAGTCAGCCGTGTGCGCGTCGGACCTTTCTCCAGCCAGGATGACGCACGCGCCGCGCTGGCGCGCATCAACAAGGCCGGCGTTTCCGGCATCGTGGTGCCGCAATGACGGGGCTGGACTGGCTGTTGCTCGGCGTCATCCTCGCGTCGACCGTGCTGGCGCTGATGCGCGGGATGGTGAGTGAGCTCCTGTCGCTGGCCGGCTGGGTCGGAGCCTTCTATGTCGCCAAGGAATACGCCGCCAGCGTGGAACCTTTGCTGCCGCAGGCCATTCCCACCCAGGACGTCCGCTGGCTGGCCAGCTTCGTCGTGGTGATGGTGGTGGTATGGCTGCTGCTGGCGGTGTTCCGTCTGGTGGCGAGCAAGCTCATCCACGGCATCGGCCTGGGCGGCGCCGATCGCCTGCTCGGCAGTCTGTTCGGCGTGGCGCGCGGGGTGCTGCTGGCCACGCTGATCGTGATGCTCGGCGGGTTGACGCACATGCCGGCCGAACCGTTCTGGCGCAACGCCGTGCTGGCCGCGCCGTTCGAGCAATTGGCGATGTCGCTCAAACACTGGCTGCCGGAGGCGATGGCAGCCCGGATCAATTTCCAGCAGGAAGCGGACGGGCGGCCACAGCTGACCCTGCCGCTGCAAGGCTTTATCAAAGCTTGACCAATCCGGCGCCGGTGGCGCCGCAACATCGACGCGGAAGTTTCTCTTATGTGTGGGATTATCGGGGTAGTGGGGCAGACGCCCGTCAACCAGCTTTTGTACGACGGTCTGCAGATCCTGCAACACCGCGGCCAGGATGCCGCCGGCATCGTGACCGCCAACGGCAACAGTTTCCGGATGCACAAGGGCAGCGGCATGGTGCGCGACGTATTCCGCACCCGCAACATGCGCTCCCTGCACGGCAACGCCGGCATCGGCCACGTGCGCTATCCGACGGCTGGTTCGGCCTCGAACCTGGCCGAGGCACAGCCGTTCTACGTCAACTCGCCCTACGGCATCGTGCTGGCGCACAACGGTAACCTGACCAACACCGCCGAGCTCAAAGAGGCGATGAACCGGCAGGACCTGCGCCACATCAACACCAACTCCGATTCCGAAGTCCTGCTCAACGTGTTCGCCCACGAACTGCAAAAGCAGATCTACGGCCGCGAACTGTGCGAGGAATCGATCTTCAACGCGCTGATCGAAGTGAACAAGCGCGTGCGCGGCGCTTATGCGGTGGTGGCGATCATCGCCGGCTTCGGCCTGGTGGCCTTCCGCGACCCCAACGGCATCCGTCCGCTGGTGATGGGCGTGAACCAGGGCCCCAAGGGCCCGGAATACCTGCTGGCGAGCGAATCGGTGGCGCTGGATTGCCTGGGCTTCAAGTTCGAGCGCGACATTGCGCCGGGCGAGGCCGTGGTCATCCGCTTCGACGGCACCCGCTCCACCCGCCTGTGCGCCGACCCGCTGCCGCGCACGCCGTGCATCTTCGAATACGTCTATTTCGCCCGTCCCGATTCGATCATCGACGGCGCCTCGGTGTACGAGGCCCGCCTGCGCATGGGCGAGCAACTCGGCGACAAGATCCGCCGCCAGATGCCCGACCTCGACATCGACACCGTCATCCCCATTCCCGACACCTCGATGCCGATCGCGCTGCAGCTGGCCAACCACCTCGGCCTGCCGTTCCGCATGGGCTTCATCAAGAACCGCTACGTCGGTCGCACCTTCATCATGCCGGGGCAGGCTTCGCGTAAGAAGTCGGTCCGGCAGAAACTCAACGCCATCGCCAGCGAGTTTGCCGGCAAGAACGTGCTGCTGGTCGACGATTCCATCGTGCGCGGCACCACCAGCCGCGAAATCGTGCAGATGGCGCGCGATGCCGGCGCCAAGAAGGTTTACTTCGCCAGCGCCGCGCCGGAAGTCCGCTTCCCCAACGTCTACGGCATCGACATGCCGACCCGCGCCGAGCTGCTGGCGACCAACCGCACGGTCGAACAGATCGCAGCCGAAATCGGTGCCGACGCGGTGATCTACCAGGACCTGGAAGCCCTGCGCGCGGCGGTGAGCGGCGCCAACAAGGAGCTGGAAGACTTCGAGATGAGCTGCTTCGACGGCCGCTACGTCACCGGCGACATCACCGAAGCCTATCTGGCCGAAGTGGAGAACTCCCGCAGCGATTCCAAGATGCAGCGCGAGGAAGCCATCAATGAAGGCCTGCTCGACATGAATCTGAACGCCGCCGAGCAAAACCTGATGTAAGGCGCGGGGCGCGGCCTTGGGGCCGTATGCCCTGCCTGCCGGAAGCGCCGTTTGTCTCGTGCGGGCAAACGGCGTTTTCATGTCTACCATCGAATCTCGACGACCCGCGCCGGGCGTTATCCGGATCGCGTCGGCCGGACGTTCGCCGCCTCGACTACACCTGCCATGCTCGACATCGACCATATCCGCAAACAGTTCGGCACCTTCACCGCCGTGGACGACGTCAGTTTTTCCGTCGGCCGGGGCGAGTGCTTCGGTCTGCTCGGCCCCAACGGCGCGGGCAAGACCACCTTGCTGCGCATGGCGCTGGGGCTGACCGAACCGACCTCCGGCAGCATCCGCCTGTGCGGGCTGCCGGTGCCGGCCCGGGCGCGCGAGGCGCGCATGCGCGTCGGCGTGGTGCCGCAGTTCGACAACCTCGATCCCGATTTCACCGTGGCGGAAAACCTGCTGGTGTTCGGCCGCTACTTCGGCATCAAGGACGCGGTGCTGCGCGCCCGCCTGCCGGCGCTGCTGGAGTTCGCCGAGCTGGGCGGCAAGGCGGATGCCCGCGTTACCGAGCTGTCGGGCGGGATGAAGCGGCGGCTGACCCTGGCGCGAGCGCTGGTCAACGACCCGGACATCGTGTTCCTCGACGAGCCGACCACCGGGCTTGATCCGCAGGCCCGCCACCTGATCTGGGAGCGCCTGCGTCAGTTGATCCGGCAGGGCAAGACCCTGGTGCTCACCACCCATTTCATGGACGAGGCCGAGCGGCTGGCCAACCGGCTGGCGGTGATCGACCACGGCCGGCTGATCGGCCAGGGCAGCCCGCAGGAACTGATCGCCCGCCACATCGAACCCGAAGTGGTCGAGCTGTACGGCGACGGCGCCACCCGCTGGGCCGAGGCTGCCGGCTTACCCTATCGACTGGAGATCAGCGGCGAAACCGCCTTTTTTTACGGCGACGATCTCAAGCCCGTCGTCGAACGCCTGCAGGGCGTGCCATTCCGCTTCCTGCTGCGCCCGGCTAATCTGGAAGATGTCTTCCTGCGCTTGACCGGGCGTGAACTGCGCGACTGACGGGCGGTCAGTGATACCATCGACCCCGATGCGCGGCCTTGGCCCGCGCCCATCTGCTACCCAACCGTGAACCGACATGAGCCAATCCGAATCCAGCTTCAGCTTTGATCAGGCCCACCTGGCCTCCATCGCTTCCCGCGTGCTCGACATCGCCCGCGACCTCGGCGCGACCTCGGCCGAGGCCGAGGTCTCCGAAGGCTATGGCCAAGGCGTTTCCGTCCGTCTGGGCGAAGTCGAAACCATCGAATACAACCGTGACAAAGGCGTCGGGATCACCGTCTACCTGGGGCAATCCAAGGGCAATGCCAGCACGTCCGATTTCGGCGACCAGGCGCTGCACGACACGGTCGTCGCCGCGCTCAACATCGCCCGCTACACCGCCGCCGACGATTGCGCCGGGCTGGCCGATCCGGCCCTGCTGGCACGCGACGTACAGGATCTCGATCTGTGCCATCCGTGGGAATTGTCGGTCGAGCGCGCCATCGACATCTCCCGCGAGATCGAAGACGCCGGCCGCGCGGTGGACCCGCGCATCAGCAATTCCGAAGGCGCGTCGGTGAAC
>JASLDQ010000014.1 GCA_030151505.1 Chromobacteriaceae bacterium | reverse complement strand
GCCGGCGTGCGCGCCTACCTGCAGCAGGTTCAGGCACTGGCGCCCGCGCTGGCCAAGCCCTATGGCAAGCGGCTCAGGTGGTCGGTGGATGTCGACCCGCTGGAGGTGTAGCGACGGGAGGCCGGCGTTTTTCCTGCCGGGCGCGGCCCCCGATTGGGGACGGCCCGGACAACGCCCGGATACGACGCTTGGCGCAAAATGCACAGGGATGGCAGCCCTGCGTCAAGGCGGGCCGGGCGTCCGGGGGATGGGACTCAAGACCACACGCCGACGCTCCCAGCCGGCCGGCTTCGCCCCGTGCCTCACCCCGGCCTCCCCCGCGACCTTCCTCCCGACCGGCGCGCCGCACATACCACGCCTGTCATGCGACCGGCCTACAATACCCATGAATCCTTCTTTTTCCGATGTCGTCATGCGCCCTGTCCTGTCCCTGTTTCTGAGTACCCTGCTTGCCGCGCCGACCTTCGCGGCCCCCTTGCCGCCCTTGGGCGAAATCAAACCGGCCGAACTGGCCCTGTGGGTAGCCCCGGCCGACGGCGGGGAGGCGGTGTTCAGCCATCGGGCCGAGACGGCGGTCAACCCGGCCTCGACGATGAAGCTCATCACCACCGTCGCCGCGCTGGAAAAGCTCGGGCCGGATTTCCGCTGGAAGACCGAGCTGCTGACCGACGGCAGCGTCATCGACGGCCATCTGCGCGGCAACCTCTACTGGCGCGGCAACGGTGACCCCGCCCTCGACCGCGACGGTCTGGCCGATCTCTTGCGCCAGCTGCGCCAGCGCGGCATCCGCCAGATCGACGGCGAACTGCGGCTCGACAAGTCCGCCTTCAACAATCTGGGCAGCGCCGGCCAGCTCGATCCCGACGACAGCCGCGCCTACCAGACCCCGCCCGACCCGCTGCTGCTCAACCTGAAGGTGGTCTGGCTGTCACTGTTCAACACCCCCGCCGGCGTGAAGGTGGCGAGCGATCCTCCGCTGGCGGGCATCAAGCTCGACAACCGCCTCCGGCCGGTCGCGGGCGACTGCAGCGGTGGAATCAAGCGCTACGCAAGTCTGGCGCTCGACGGCGACACCCTGCACCTGAGCGGCACGCTGCCGGCCGGCTGCGACGGCGCCCGCCTCTACGCCCCGGTATTCGGCCACGAACGCTTCCAGGCCGAGGCCTTCGCCGCGCTGTGGCAGGAAACCGGCGGCAGCTGGACGGGATCGGCCCGACCCGGACTCACCCCGCCGGAAGCCACCGTGCTGGCGCGGCACGACTCCCCGCCGCTGGCGCAGGTCATCGGCGACATCAACCGCTACAGCAACAACACCATGGCGCGCCAGCTCTTCCTGACGCTGGGCGCGCAAACGCCCAGCAGCGGCGACACCGTGCGCGACGCTGAACTGGCCGTGCGCGGCGCGCTGGCGGAGATGGGACTGGACAACGGCGCACTGGTGCTGGAAAACGGTTCGGGCCTGTCGCGGCGGGAGCGGGTCAGCGCCGGTCTTTTGGGGCGGATGCTGCAGCGCGCGGCGCGACAATCCTTCTATCCGGAACTGGCGGCGTCACTGCCGCGCCCGGGCAGCGACGGCACGCTCAAGCGCCGCTTCGGCGATGTCGCCGCCCATCTGCGCCTGAAGACCGGCACGCTCAACGACGTGCGCGCACTGGCAGGCTATCTCGATATCGACGGCCGCCCCTATGTGCTGGTCGCCGTCGTCAACAGCCCTCGCGCCCCGGACCTGCTGCCGGCGCTGGACCGGCTGGTGGCCCGCATCGCGGACGACATCGGCAGGACGCAGCTGGCCGCCCGGCGTTAACAACTTCTGGCGCCGGAAACAGCAACGCGGGTCACGCGGCGCCGCAGGGCCACATGCGGCTGGACAGCCGCGATCGACGCCGGCTTGAACGGCGCGCTTGGACAGCACAAGGAGGATGTATGGGACGCATCGTGATGAGTCTGGTGCTGGCGCTGGCCGCCCTGCCGGCCTGGAGCAACCCGCCGCAGATCGTCTGGGTGATCGACCCCGGTCGGCAGTTGGCCTTTCTCAAACCGACGGTGTCGGAAGCGGAGCTGGTGCGGATGTTCGGCAGCTACAACGTCGAGCCGGCCGACATCGCGCTGGACGACCAGACCGTCGTGCGCGGTACGCGGCTGTTCCCGCGCGACCCGAACAAGCGCATCGACCTGGTGTGGCAGGACGAGGAAGCCCGCAGCGACGTCCGCCTCGCCATTGTCCGCAGCGAGCAGTCCTACTGGCAGTTGCCCGGCGTCCGGCTCGGCACGCCGCTGAAAAAGCTGCAGGAACTCAATGGCCAGCCGCTGCAGATTGCCCCGCTGGAGCAGGACAAGGCCGCCACGGTGCTCGACTGGCGGCACGGGCAGCTGGGATGGCTGGCCGGCCGCGCCGAAGTCCGTCTCAACGACTACAACCTCGCCCGGCTCGGCGACGCCGACCGGCAGGCGCTGACCGGAACCGCCGCGCTGAGCTCCGGCCAGCGCGCCCTGCAAAGACTGAATCCGCGCGTCGGCGAATTGCGGGTATTCTTTACGCCGTCTCCGATCAAACCCGTCAAAACCAGTCCATGAACACCGTCACCATGTACACCACCGCCGTCTGCCCCTTCTGCCAGCGGGCCGAGCTCCTGCTGCAGCAAAAAGGCGTGACGGCCATCGACAAGATTCGGGTCGACCTCGACCCGGCCGCCCGCCAGACGATGATGGAGCGCACCGGCCGCCGCACCGTGCCGCAGATTTTCATCGGCGACACCCATATCGGCGGCTACGACGATCTGGCCGCGCTCAACAACGCCGGCAAGTTGGACATGCTGCTGAGCTGAAACCCCGCCGCTGGTAACGGATTGCGCATTTGCCCCGGCCTGAGGAACGACCGCCGCCGCGTGGCAAGCCCGGCCGATTCATGCGAAGATTCGGCGCGATGTTTTTTCCCACCATTTCTACTGCGAAAGCGACACGATGAGCGAACAACAAGATCTGCAACCCGTCTTTTCCATCGAAAAAATCTACGTCAAGGATCTGTCGCTTGAGATCCCGCATGCCCCGCAGGTCTACCTCGAACGCGCCCAGCCCGACATCGACATGCAGCTCGCCACCGGCGCGCAGCAGCTCGAAGACGGCATCTTCGAGGCCTCCATCACCGTGACCGTCACCGCCAAACTGGAAGACAAGACCATGTTCCTGGTCGAAGCCACCCAGGCCGGCATTTTCCAGATCCGCAACCTCGCGCCGGAAGACATCGACCCGATCCTCGGCGTGGCCTGCCCGAACATCCTGTTCCCCTACGCGCGCGAAACCGTGTCGGACGTGGTCAACCGCGCCGGCTTCCCGCCGGTGATCCTGTCGCCGATCAACTTCGACGCCCTGTACGCCCAAAACGCCGCCCAGGCCGAAAGCAATGAAGCCTAAGTCGCTCCTGCTGGCCGTGGCCCTGCTGGCGCTGTCGGCCGGCGCCAGCGCGCTCGAGTTCCGTTCGGTCAAGGAAACCGGCGTGGCGCTGTACGAATCGCCCAGCCTCGCGGCCAAAAAGCTGTTCGTGGTGAGCCGCTACTATCCGGTCGAGGTGATGAGCCGCCAGAACGAGTGGGCGCGCGTGCGCGACGCGTCCGGCGGGATCGCCTGGGTGCAGTACGCCTCGTTGTCGCCGCAACGCACCGTGGTCGTCACGGCGGCGGCGGTCGACGTGCGTGCCGAGCCGTCCGCCGGCAGCGCCTTGGTGTTCCGCGCCGACAAGGACGTGGTGCTGGAACTGCTGGAACCGCCGAAGTCCGGCTGGGTCAAGCTCAAGCACCGCGACAACCAGTCCGGCTATGCGCCGATCTCGGCCTTGTGGGGATTGTGATGAAACAGAGCCGACTCAAGATCGCCGTGCTCGGCGCCGGTGCCTGGGGCACGGCGCTGGCGATTTCCTTCGCCCACCGCCATCAGGTCCGGCTGTGGGCGCGCGACGCGGCGCAGGTGACGCAGATGGCGGAGCAGCGCGCCAACACGCGCTACCTGCCCGACTGCCCCTTTCCCGCCGCGCTGGAGCTGTCGGCCGATCTGGTGCAGACCGTGCGCCAGGCCGATCTCCTGATCGTCGCCACCCCGCTCTCCGGCCTGCGCACCACCTTTGCCGCCATCCGCGACTGCAGCCCGACTCTGCCGCCCATCCTGTGGGTCAGCAAGGGCTTCGAGGCCGGCACCGGCCTGCTGCCGCACCAGATCGCGTCAGAAGAGCTGCCCGAGGCCAGCCGGCTGGGCGCGCTGTCGGGCCCGAGCTTCGCCCGCGAAGTGGCGCAGGACCTACCCGCGGCCATCACGCTGGCGGCGCAGGACAACGATTTCGCCGTGGCCACCGCCGCCCGCCTGCACAGCCCGCGCCTGCGCATCTACGCCAACGATGATCTGGCCGGCGTCGAGGTTGGCGGCGCGGTCAAGAACGTGATGGCGATCGCCGCCGGCGTGGCCGACGGTCTGGCCTTCGGCCACAACGCCCGCGCGGCGCTCATCACCCGCGGGCTGGCCGAAATGTCGCGGCTGGCCGCCGCACTGGGCGGCCGACCGTCCACCATGATGGGACTGGCCGGCCTGGGGGACTTGGTGCTGACCTGCACCGGAGACTTGTCGCGCAACCGCAAGGTCGGCTTGCTGCTGGCACAAGGCAAGCCACTCGCCACCATCCTGACCGAGCTCGGCCACGTGGCCGAAGGCGTGCCGGCCGCGCGCGAGGTGCTGCAACTGGCGGAACGGCTCGGGGTCGACATGCCGATTACCGCCGCCGTGTGCAATATGCTGTTCCACAACCAGTCGCCGCTCGATGCGGTGGAAGGTCTGCTGGGGCGCAGCCCGAAAAGCGAAGTGCCGATCCTGCTGGAAGGCATCGCCGATCCTTCCTGACCTACCGGGCCGGCCAGTCCGAAGGATTCGCGCCGGCCGGTTTCCGTTTCACCGCTCTCCCGCTCGACGTAACGTCAACCGCCCCAAATCCTGCCGCACCGGTCAGGCCGCCTCGTGTGAATTCCTGACGATAAAAGCGACTCCACATCACTGTAGGCGTTCGTCACCCCGGTAACCGGCTGACGATCCTTGCGCCGCACGGAGTCGGTGGTATGGGATGTGCCGGCAGCCGCCATCTCCCGTCTCGTGGATTACGCTACCGCTCAAACGAGTAGCGCTGACCGATATGCGTCAATCGCGTAGATCTGCGCGAACTGTATGGCTATCCAGCGAGTCGCCACTAAAAACAATGGGATTCACAGTAAAGGCCGGGATGCAAAAACGCCGCCGGCGGTTGTCGCGGGCGGCGTGTTGACGATGCCATGGACGATCAAGCTAGTCGGAACGGCGAAGCCGAGTGGTTTACCGCACCGCGCCCAACTCGCCGGGCACGCGAATCCGCCGTCCCAGCACCTCGACCATGCGCGGCCAGTCAAAGCTGGTGGCGGTGTCCGGCAGCCGCTCGACGGCCAGCACGGTGTCGGTGAAATCCGCCAGCACCAGCGCCGGTGCGGTGAAGCCGGCAAACGGGTGCTCGGCGATCAGCACGCCGTAGTCCTTGTGGAAATCCCGACCGCGCAAGGTGGACAACAGCAGGACGCCGTCCCAGCCGCGTTCCGCCGCGACGCGGCGATGGGCCAGCGGCGAATCGGCCGACACCACCACCAGTGCCACCCCGCGCCCGGCCAGCGCGGCTCTTGCCTCTTCCACCAGCCGCACGCCGTCACTCAGGTCCACCGACATCACCGTCATGATCGCCTTCGTCCGGTCGTGCAGGGATTCCAGCGAACAGTCGTTCAGATGAGGATCGACCAACATGAAACTGGGCAGCAGGTGGCCGACGTGCGGCAAATCACCCGCGACATGCACCTCGTCATCGCGGCAACGCAAAGTCCACAGATTCATGCTGGTTTTCCCCTCACCGATCGGCAACGCCGGAATGCCCGGCGCGCTCCCTGATTCCAGTGTAGCCAGATGAAGGGATCATGCCAGGCAAACGCACCCGGCCCGAACGGAATATCAGCGGCGCAGGACGCCGACTTCCAGCTCATCGAACCAGTTGATGAAGCGCATCACGTCGTCGCCACGGTAGATGGCCCCATGCTGCGGGCACATCATGTCGATATCCAGCCGGGCCACCCGCTCGCACCAGTCGCGCTTGGCCTCGTTCGAGCCCATCCAGCGGCGGTGGAAGCCTTCGGCATGGCGGATATGCACGTCGAAATCCTCCACATAGAGACGGTCGGTATCGGCCGGCAGCAGGGCGGCGCCCACGTCGCCGGAAAACAGGATGCGCGCCTTGGGGTCGTAGAGATTGTGGTTGCCGGACGAATGCAGATAGTGCGCCGGCACGGTGGTCAGCGTCAGGCCGCCCACGTTGATCGGACTGGGATCATCCGGCAGCGGGATCAGCGTGTTGGCGTCGCCGCCGAAGTGCGGGACGAAACTGCTCCACAGCCAGCTGATGTGGCAGCGCAGCGCGGGGTTGAACTCCAGCCACAGTTGCAGCGACGAGATGATGTCCGGGTCCTGATGCGAGGCGAATAGCGCCGTGATGGCGCGCGGGTCGAAGTCACGGGTAATGGCGGCGAACACTGCCGGAAAGATTTCGATGCCGCCCGGATCGGTCAGAAGGGCTTCCTTGCCGTGCACGATCAGGTACTCGTTGGTGTCGATCAGGTGATTGGGGCGTTTGGGGTCGCGCGCGATGGCGATCCAGCGGTGGTCGCCGTGCTCGTAGATTGTTTTGGCTTCTTTCATGATCTCATTCCGTGAGAGCCGGGCTGCTGAGGATTTTGTTCAGCAGCGGGGTGATGCTCTCGATATGCCCCTGAAATTGGTCGGCGACCTGCCCCAGCATGGCCTCGGCCGCGCCCGACCAGGCCGCCTCGATGCGCGCGGCCCGGGCCAGCGCAAGTCCGTAGGCGCAATCCTTGCACGACTTCCGGATCGATGCCTCCACCTCGCCCCGCAGACTGCCGCAACGGGCAGCAAGCTGGCGGTTGCGCTCTTGCATCCCGCTGCGGATATGGCCCAGCGCCCGTTCGGTCGCGGCCTCTTCTTCCATCATCTGCGCGAGCAGGCCGCCATAACGGCGCAGCTTGATCTGCTGGGTCAGCGCATCGACCAAGGAATGGCTGAGCGCCTGCACGTCGTCCATCTGCTGCGCCAGCTGCACGGCCAGATGGCTCAGCTCGCCCGACGCCACGCCGAATCCCTGTGCCGCGGAGCCGCTCCGGCTCGACAGCAACAGCGCGTTCAGCCCCATCAGGTTGATCTCGAACGCCATCAGCGAGACTTTCCGGATGTCTTCGTTGATGGCGACGAAAGCGTGCAGCCGCTCGGCCAGTTGCCTCAGGGTCATGGCGCTGGTCCTCAAAAAAACAGGCATTGTCAGGGTTTACCCTAACTTTGTCACAGGCAAAAAAACGCCGGCATCCAGCTCAGTCAACAAAAGCGCAAAAAGCATAAAAATACCGGACCGGCATCCGGTCGGACTGCCAGTGGCAACCCCGGGCCGTCCGTCTGGATTGCCGACAATCCTAGCGGGACGAAGGCACCCGGAAACGCCGGGCAGCTTCCTCGAACCGGCGCAAGCGCAGGATGCGGTCGCCGCCGGGCCGGCCATAGCGCAAGACGGCATAATCCTGTGCCAGCTCGGTCACGGCGGCTTTCAGCTCGGGCCGGATGCGCCCCACCCGCGCGGCGTAGTCGAGCGGCCCCTCGGCCCGCCGACGCACCAGCCCCACCGCGGCAAGCCGCCGCTCGACGCGCCGCCACGCGGCGGTGAGCGGATCGCGCAGCCGCAGCGTTTCCCGCCGCCAGCGCCATCCCCAGAACAGCAGGACCACCCCGACCGCCAGCGCCAGCAGCGCGGTCAGCATCGCCGGACGCGGGCTCAGGTCTAGCCATCCCAGCAGCCGGGTCTGGCGCTCGGTACCGAAGCCGACAACCCAGTGCCCCCAGCGGAACTGCGCCGCATCCCACATCCGGCGGGCGGACTCCAGCCAGGGCGGCCCGCCCCA
>JASLDQ010000300.1 GCA_030151505.1 Chromobacteriaceae bacterium | reverse complement strand
CAGATGCCGGCCTGACGGGGAGCGCAGGACATGAACAAGATCAAGGTCATCGTGATCGACGATTCCGCCGTGGTGCGGCAGGTCACCAGCGAGGCACTGCGCAGCGCGCCCGACATCGATGTGGTGGCCGTGGCGAGCGATCCGCTGTTCGCGCTCGACAAGATGCGCCAGACCTGGCCGGACGTGATCGTGCTGGATGTGGAAATGCCACGCATGGACGGCATCACCTTCTTGAAGAAGATCATGGCCGAACACCCGACGCCGACCGTGATCTGTTCGTCGCTGACCGAGAAGGGCGGCCACACCACGCTGGATGCACTGGCGGCCGGAGCGGTGGAAATTCTCACCAAGCCCAAGGCCGGCGTGCGCGACTTCCTGCTCGAATCGGCCCAGGACCTGATCCGCGCGGTGCGGGCGGCGGCGCGCGCCAACCTGCGCCGTCGCACCGGCGTGCCGGCGCCGGTCCCCGCTCCCAAGCTGTCGGCCGATGCGGTGCTGGCGGCCAAATCCGCCAGCCGCACCGCCATGCACGTCACCACCGACCAGGTCGTGGCGATCGGCACATCGACCGGTGGCACCCAGGCGCTGGAGGCAATCCTGACGCGGCTGCCGGCCACCTGTCCCGGCATGGTGATCGTCCAGCACATGCCGGAAAAATTCACCGCGCTGTTCGCCCACCGGCTGAACCAGATTTGCGCGGTCGAGGTGCGCGAGGCGCGCAACGGCGACCGGGTGATTCCGGGGCTCGCGCTGATTGCGCCGGGAGGCCGCCACATGGCGCTCAAGCGCAGCGGCGCCCAGTACGTGGTCGAGGTGCTCGACGGCCCGCTGGTCAACCGTCACCGCCCGTCGGTGGACGTGCTGTTCCGCTCGGTGGCCCAGGTGGCCGGCCGCAACGCGCTCGGCATCATCATGACCGGCATGGGGGACGACGGCGCGCGCGGCCTGAAGGAAATGTTCGACGCCGGCGCCGCGACCGTGGCCGAGGACGAGGCGAGCTGCGTGGTGTTCGGCATGCCGCGCGAAGCGATCCGACTGGGGGCTGCCCGCAAGATCCTGCCGCTGGACAGCATCGCGCGGGAAATCGAGGGATTCCACTAGGACCCGCCGTCGCCGCAGAGGCTTCGGCGGACCGTCTTCCGTCTCCCCCTCTACACACAATGATGCGCCGGCATCGGAAAAACGGATGGCAGCCGCCGGGACACCGGCCGGTTGGCCGGACCGTGTCCGCTTTCCGGCTGCCGTACGGGCAAGTCGCAGGAAAAACCATGTCTACCGATTTACGCGAGCTGTTTTCGCTCGCCCGCAACATCAATCCCGGCGGCTGGGCGGTCGAACACGACCGGCCGCTGACGACCCTGCTCGGATCCTGTGTCGCCGTGTGCCTGCACGACCCGCAGATGCGGGTGGGGGGCATGAACCATTTCCTGCTGCCGTCGCGGCTGGGGACGAGCAACGAGCAGGCGGACATCGTGCTGGCCGGCGATGCGTCGATGGAAATCCTGCTCAACGCGATGCTGGGTAGGGGCGCGCGCAAGAACAACCTGACGGCCAAGGTCTTTGGCGGCGGGGCTGTCATCAGCCACATCAACATGGCAATAGGCGAGCGTAACGTGGCGTTCGCGCTGGAATGGCTGGCACGAGAGGGCATCCGTCTGGCGGCGTCCGACACCCTCGGCAATTTTTCGCGCAAGCTGATTTTCGATCCGTACAGCGGCGATGCCTTCTGCCGCCGCTCCGCGGTCGATCAGGCTGCGGCACGACACTTGGCGGAAGAGGAAGCCGCCTACGAGCAGCGCCTGCGCACGCTCCCGAACCGCAATCGTATCGAGCTGTTCTGATACGACGCGGTCCGGGCCGGTTCGACAATTTCTAGGGCAATCAAGAGATCACCACCATGCGTCAGAATCTCCCCGTCACCGGACGCGAAGTCCGCCTGCCTGCCGGCGAGTCGATCATTTCGACCACCAATCTCAAGGGGCAAATCACCTTCATCAACAAGACCTTTTGTGATGTATCCGGTTTTGCCGAAGAAGAGCTGATCGGCCAGCCCCACAATCTCGTCCGTCATCCGGACATGCCGCCGGAGGCGTTCGCCGATCTGTGGGACACGCTGCATGCCGGGCGGCCATGGAACGGCCTGGTGAAGAACCGCTGCAAGAACGGCGACCATTACTGGGTGGACGCCTTCGCGATGCCGGTGAAGCGTGACGGCAAGGTGGTGGCCTACATTTCGGTGCGGCATCAGGCCACGGCGGAACAGGCGCAGGGGGCCGAGGCGCTGTACCGCCGGATACGGACCGGGCAGGTGAAGCTGCGCCGCAGCCTGCTGCAACGGATCTATGACATGAACCTGCGCGGCCGCTTCCATCTGGCGATGGTGATCAGCGCGCTGCCGGCGATCGTCGCGATGACCCTGGCGCTGGCCGGGATGGTTGGCCCGTGGTACGTGGTGACCGCGTCGGTGGTATCGCTGATCCTGGACGGGATACTGGTCGCGTGGATGAATCGCGACATCCTCAAGGCGCTGCATCTGTCGACCGAGTTGCTGGGACGGGCGGCGATCGGCGATCTGACCGGTTCGCTGAAGATCCGCACGCGCGACCAGATGGGGCTGCTGGGAGTGGCCGCCAGCAATATGGTGGTGAGCATGCGCAGCCTGATGCAGACCGCCGCCGGGATGGCGGAGGCGGCCGAGACGGCGGCCCGCAATCTGGCGCAGGCGTCGGACGAGTTGTCGCGCAGTACGTCGGCCCAGGCGGCGGCCAGCGAGGAGATCGCCGGTTCGATGGCCCAGATAGCGGCCAATATCGACCAGAACACCGGCAACGCGGACCAGACCGACACGATTGCGGCGGCCTCGACCCAGGCGGCGCAGACAGGGGCCGGGGCGATGAACCAGGCGCTGGAGTCGATGCGGGTGATTGCGGACAAGGTGAAGGTGGTGGAAGACATCGCCTGGCAGACCAATCTGCTGGCCTTGAACGCTGCGATCGAGGCGGCGCGGGCGGGGGAGAGCGGCCGCGGTTTTGCCGTCGTGGCCGAGGAGGTGCGGCGGCTGGCGGATCGCAGCGAGAGTGCAGCCAACGAGATCGCCGCGCTGTCCAGTGATGGCGTGGCGATTGCCGACCACGCCAGCGCAACGCTGATGGCGGTGCTGCCGGAAACCCGGCGCACGGCGGAGCTGGTGCAGGACATCGCGCAGGCTTCCCGCGAGCAGAGCGCCGGCGTCGGGCAGGTGAGCGCCGGTATTCTCCAGATCGACAAGGTGGCGCAGCAGAACGCCGCGACCTGCGAGCAGATCAGCGGCATGAGCCAGGCCCTGCTGGAACAGGCGCAGCGGCAGAAAAAACTGGTCGGCCATTTCCGCTTGGCCGAGCACTGACAGGCTGGACCGGGCCCGCTGCATGAACCGGGCCGGGTCGATTCCTCCGGGAGGGTGCCGCCTGGCGCCATCCCACCTAGTCCGCGACCTCACAACATCATGCTGAACTTTGACTTCTTTCCGGCGCTGCTGGGCGCATTGCTCGCATTCATGCCTGCGCTGCTGGGCATCCGCTTGATCCACCGGAAACGGCGACGCCTCCTGTCGCTTCCGACCTTCGAGCAATACCGTGTTCCCGAAACTGGCAAAGCCAATTGCAAAAAATGCGGCGCGGACCGGACCCGTCTCGTCGAATCGTATTTCGTGCGCGTTCACCAGTGCATGCGCTGTGGGAAAAAACTGTACCGACCGTAGCCGGGCCTCCGCGCCGGGGCTGCCAAGGCAGGCTCGCTTGCCTTCGTTGCCACGCGACAGGAACCCCCGCCACGGAGGCGATGACGTCCGCGAAAATTTCACACCCGAGGCCTGTCATGGCCAGCCGAGGTTTTGTTGGCGACTCTGGGGGGCGTGAGGCCTGAGACGGTCTTGTTCTTGGTCATTTCGCCGGTCTTGCAGGCATCCGGCGCAAGGCGTCGACGTTTTTGGGGGCTTGTCGCGCCGTATCAGCCGCGGTCGATGCGCAACTGGTAGCGGAACCGGTCGCCGCGGTAGTGGATGTAATCCAGTTCCAGCGGCTGCCCGTCCTGGGTGTAGGTCATCCGTTCCAGATAAAGCAGCGGGTCGCCGGGGCGGACGTCCAGCCTGGCGGCCACTTCTTCGTCCGCCACGACCGCGCTGATGTTGAGGTCGGCGTAGCCCGGCGCGATGCCGTAATCGTTCTCCAAAATCAGGTAGATGTCCCGCGTGACCAGATCCTCCTTGGCCAGACGCTGGCCGATGGCCGCCGTGACATAGGTGGTGTCGAACGAGACGGGCAGCTGGTCGAGATAGCGGACCCGCCGGATCTCCACGACCGGGGTGCCGGGCTCGAGCGCAAACGCCGTGGCCACCGCGGCGGAAGCGGGCAGGGACCGGATGCCCTCGACGCGGTTGCAGGTCTGGTAGCCCTTGCCGCCCATGGCCTCGGCAAAGCCCTGCAAGCGGGCGAGTTCCTGCGCCGGCTTGGGTTTGGAGACAAACGCGCCCTTGCCGGGGATCTTGAACACCATGCCTTCGGTTTCCAGCGTGCTCAGGGCATGGCGCACGGTAATCCGGCTGACCCCGAAACGATCCATCAGCTCCTTCTCGGAGGGGAGCTTGTCGTGGGGCTGGTAGGTGCCGTCCAGAATCCGCGCGCGCAGGAGGTCTCGAATCTGGGTGTGCAGGGGCTGGACGGGCGAGAGAGCGGACAAGGGCGGGCTCACGGAACGGGATTGAAGAAGAGGGGCAAAGTATAACAATACCGTCACCTCATAACCTGTCATGACAGGTTATGAATTAAATGAATTTGCAATGCAGATTTAATCATTTCTGTTGTCCGGACCGGCTTCCTACAATCGCCACGCTATCCCAAAGACATGGCGTCGCGGGAATGGGTGTCGACGCCGTTGCAAAGACCGATCCCTTAAAGGACAACGTTATGAGTCTCGACATTTTCTGGTTTCTGCCCACTTCCGGCGACACCCGCTATCTGGGCAAATCCAACTCCGGCCGTCCGGTCACCAACGAATACCTGCAGCAGATCGCGGTCGCGGCCGACAACCTCGGCTATGACGGCATCCTCATTCCGACCGGCAGCGGCTGCCTTGATCCGTGGGTGACCGCCGCCAGCATTGCCCCCGTCACCCGCCGGCTGAAATTGCTGGTGGCGCTGCGCACCGCGCTGACCAAGCCGACCGCGGCGGCCCGCATGGCCGCGACGCTGGACCAGGCCACCCACGGCCGCTTGCTGCTGAACGTGGTCGCCGGCGGCGACTCGACCGAACTGGCGGCCGACGGCATCTTCCTCGACCACGACGAGCGCTACGCCGAAGCCAGCGAGTTCCTGACGATCTGGCGCCGGCTGCTGCAGGGCGAAACCGTGGATTTCGACGGCCAGCACCACCGCGTGCAGCAGGCGCAGAATTTCTTCCCGTCCGTGCAGCGCCCCCATCCGCCGCTGTATTTCGGCGGCTCGTCGCCGGCGGCGCACGAGCTGGCGGCCGAGCATGTCGACGCCTATTTGTCGTGGGGTGAACCGCCGGCGGCGGTGGCCGAGAAGATCGCCGACGTCCGCGCCCGCGCCGCCCGGCATGGCCGCACCGTGCGTTTCGGCGTGCGCCTGCATGTGATTGTGCGCGAGACCAGCGAGGAGGCGTGGACCGCCGCCGACAAACTGATCAGCCGTCTGGACGACGACACCATCGCCAAGGTGCAGGCCCGCTATGCCGCCATGGATTCCGAAGGCCAGCGCCGCATG
>JASLDQ010000381.1 GCA_030151505.1 Chromobacteriaceae bacterium | reverse complement strand
CCCTCGGTGGCGCAGGCGGGAATGGCGGGATCGTCCGCACCGCGTTCAGAACCGGCGACGTCACCCTGTCGGGCATGAGCAGTGCGGCGGGCATCAACTCCGTCAACATGAGCTCGGGCCTCAGCACGCTGGGACAGATTTCCGTCAACGTGCAGGCACCGCTTACCGTCCATTGATGGCCCAGGCTTGAAAAAGCTGTTCATGAAAGGTGGCCGGCCTCGTGCCGGGCACCTTTTCCTGCAGGAGTGCAGAGTATGAAAACGCTGAATCTTGCTTGCGGCAGCATGATGGTCTGGCTGATGTCCGGCGTGGTGCTGGCGGCCGAGCCGGTGGTGACGGGGCCGAGCGGCGGGATGGTCCGTTCCGCCGACGACGTGCTGGCGATGTCCGCGCCGCCGCAACTGGACCTTGAAGCCCAGAACGGCCGCGGGATCGACTCGCTCGGGATTACCAACCAGTTGAGCCAGGCGGACATGAACGCCGGGGTCAGCAATACCGTGCTGAGCCATTCGATCAGCGGCACGGCGGTGCTCAGCGGTGGCGCGCTGGGCGGGATGAACGGGATTGCATCGGTCATTCAGAACACGGGCAACCAGGTGGTCATCCAGAGTTCGACCATCCTGAATCTCTCACTGCATTGATTGACAGGAGGGGGATATGAGCTTCCACCACCTGCTCCTATGCGCCGCGCTTGCGGCGCCTTTTTGTCAGGCCGATCCGCTGAGCGTGCCGTTCGGGGCGGGCGGCGGTTTCAATGTCCAGGTCCGAAGCCTGAAGGAAAGGGCTTTCCAGTACACCGTCCGCCAGCGCTACGACTTCAGTTGCGGCTCGGCGGCGCTGGCGTCGCTGCTGACCTACCACTACAACATGCCGACCCGCGAGGAGGATGTGTTTCAGTCGATGTACCAGTTCGGCGACAAGGACAAGATTGCCAGGATCGGCTTTTCCATGGCCGACATGCGCGCCTACCTTGATCGCCTGGGGCTGGAGTCCAACGGCTTCAAGGTCAGTCTCGAGAAGCTGGAAGAGGCGCGGGCGCCGGTGATCGTCATCATCAACAGCAACGGTTATCGCCACTTCGTGGTGCTCAAAGGCATTCATCCGGACAAGGTGTTGATCGGCGACCCTGCCCTGGGCACGCGCACCATGCCGCGGGATGAGTTTTTGGCTGCCTGGAATCGGGTGATCTTCGTGATTTTGGACAAAAAATCGCTGGCGCAGGCCCACTTCAACCTGGAACAGGAATGGAGCCTGCGTGCCAGCGCCCCGCTGGAACTGGCCCGTTACGACCCGGTTCTCGGCAACCTCAGCTTCATGCGGAGGGCGGGCAGCGATTTCTAGTCCGGGGAGTTGCATACCATGACCATATTGGATCGAATCGCGCGGGGGCTGGCGGTAGCCGGCCTGTTCGCCGCGCTGCCCTGCATGGCGATGAGCGCATCGCCGCAGCAGGGCGAGGGGGAGGGCGACACGCTGCGGGCGGAGTTCGACACCGTGGCGTTGGACGGCGACAGCATGGACGAGTTGCGCGCCGGTTTCAGCTTGAGCAGCGGCCTCAACCTGTCTTTCGGCATCGAGCAGGCCGTCTATGTGGACGGCCAGCTGGCCAGCCTGCAGCGGATCAACCTGCCCAATGTCGCGGCCTTGGTCGGCGCGGCCAATCCGCTGGCGTCCGGCGGGGCGGGAGCGACGGTGATGCTGCCGGGCGGCACCGGTTCGACCCTGACCGTGATCGCCCCCACGCCGGCGGTGGCGCAGTCGGTGTCGCAAGCGATCGGCAGCGCGCTGCAGGGGGGCGGGCCGATCACGGCGGCCGTCAGCGGCGGCACCACCATCATCCTGTCCAGCCCGGCGGCGCAGCTGATCCAGAACTCGGCGGACTACCGGCTGATCCAGGCCTCGACCACGCTGGACGTCAGCAGTTCCAGCCTGTCCATGCTGCGCAACCTCAACCTCGTCAACCAGCTCAACCAGGCCCGCAATTTGCCATTCCGCTGATCGTCCTGCCTTGCCGGCCGGCGTGGCTCCGCTGCCGTCGCTGGCGGGGCGCTTTCTCAACCCTGACCGGCCCGCCGGCCAGGACTGTCAAACGGCAGACTGTTCAGTCTGCCGTTTGACATGGGAGTGGAGAGGCGTGGGGTCAGAACGTGTACGGCACCCGCAGGGTGAGCTGCACGTCCGGCGACTCTTGGGTGACGCCCACTCCCAGCGTCATGCTGAGCGAGCTTTGCGCGTTGAGGCGGTAGGCGTAGCCGAATTGCAGCACGCCGACGTTGGCCGGTGTCGTGCCGGGAGGCGTCTGGCCGTCGACTTTGGTTTTGAAGATGTAGCTGTGGTCGTAGCCGACGCTGAACGACGCCCTGTCGTTGATGCCGATCCCCATGCCGAAGTTCAGGCCGATCACGTCGCCCGGAGCCACCTCGCCGAAGTGGGTCGAGGAGCAGATGAACGGCGTTGCGGCGGTCGCGCTGGCGCAGGTGTCCTGGTCGACGCTGCGCTTGAGGCTCTTGGTGTAGCTCAGGGTGCCGAAATAAACGGCCGGGTCGGACGGCAGGATGGTCGAGACGCCGGCCTGCAGGCTCCAGAAGCCGGAGCCGGTGGTCTGCTTGAGCGGCAGGCCGGTGGAAGCGTCATAGGGAATGTCGAACGGGCCTTTGCCGGTAGCGGACTTCAGCCGCAGGTTGCCGATGTAATAGGGGCCGTCGACCGGCTGGTTGAACTGGTAGCGCATCGCCAGTTCCACGTCGCCGATATTGTTGCCGTGGGTGTTGAACACGGTGTCGTTGGCCGTGCCGACGTTGACGCCGCGGTTGACCGAATCCTCGGTCTGGTAGACGTAGGGCAGGCGGGCTTCCAGTTCCAGCCGGTTGGTCAGGCCGTAGCGGCCGGTCAGCGCGCCGACCCAGGTCGTGCGGTTGACCTTGCGCACGTCGATCAGGCCGATGGTGATGGCCGGGATGATGGTGTAGCCGATCAGCGCGACCCGGTCGGACGAGGAGTACGAATATTGCAGCGACGGCTCCAGCACGAACTTGCCGCGCGGTGTCAGCACGCCGGGCTGGTCGAGTGCGGCGGCGACGTTCTGGGTGCGGGACTGGGTGGCCGGGTTGCTGTCGGTCGGGGTCTGGCTGATCGTTGGGGTGCCGGGCGGGGGCGGCGCGGCATTGGGACCGGTACTGGGGGTGAGGCCGGCGGCGGCCGAGGGCGGGGCGCTGCCTTTGGGCGGGAGCTGGCTTTGCAGGGACTGGATTTGCTGCTGCTGTTCGAGCAGCTTTTTCTCGGTCTGCTCCCGGTAGGCCTTCCAGTCGTCCATCTGCTGCTGCAGCTCGGCCAGCCGTTTTTCCAGATCGGCCGGCGGCGCTTCCGGTGCGGCGTGGAGCGTCGTTGCCGTCAGCATTCCGGCCAGCCCCAAAGCAACCGGAATCGGGGTTCGTAGTTTCGACACGGCTTTCCTCCTCTGCGCAAGAAAACAGGGGATTCATGCCGATTGATGCGAATCGACCTCCCTGTTCTTATTCGCTTTTTTCGTCATTGCTGCGAAAAAGCACTTCATCATAGGAAAGGCAGGGAGGCCCGAAAGGCGGATGTGTCCGCCGTTCGTCAGACGGCGGCTTCGCCGGTTTCGCCGGTGCGGATGCGCACCACTTGTTCGACCGGGAACACGAAAATCTTGCCGTCGCCGATCTTGCCGGTGCGGGCGGTGTTGACGATGGCCTCGATGGCGCGATCGACCAGCTCGTCCGACAGCACGATCTCGATTTTGACCTTGGGCAGGAAGTCGACCACGTACTCGGCGCCGCGGTAGAGCTCGGTGTGTCCTTTCTGGCGACCGAAGCCCTTGACTTCGGTGACAGTCAGGCCGTTGACGCCGAGGGCGGACAGGGATTCGCGGACTTCGTCGAGCTTGAATGGCTTGATGACGGCTTCGATCTTCTTCATGGCGATTTTCCGGTTGGTGTAAGTCGATGAATTGCTGTGCTTAATTTCGTATTTTCCCGGGCGGCAGCTTAAAAAAGCCCCGCCGTTCGGGTATTATGACGGGCTTTCCCGTATCTCGTGCGAGAGTCGTAATGTCCGTCATCCTGAAGCTTCGCGGCGGAGCCGCTTTATCTTCGTTCCGTCTCGACAAGCTTTATCGTCTGTCCGCCGACGCCGGCTTGCCGGCCATGACCATCAAGGCCCCGGCCATGACCATCAAGGCCGAGTTCTGGCATTTCGCCGAAGCCGCCGCCGAACTGGACGCGGAAGAAAGCCTGACCCTCGCCAAGTTGCTGACCTATGGCGAAGCGCCGTTCGCCAGCGCGCCGCAGGGCGAACTCTTCCTGGTCCTGCCGCGTCTGGGCACCGTGTCGCCGTGGTCGTCCAAGGCCAGCGACATCGCCGCGCACTGCGGGCTGGAGAAGATCCGCCGCCTCGAGCGCGGCGTGGCCTACCACGTCGAAGCCGCTGCGCCGCTGTCGGCCGAACAGAAACAGCTGCTGTCCGCCCTGCTGCATGACCGCATGACCGAACAGGTCTGGGGCGATTTTGCCGCCGCCGAGCGCCTGTTCGACCACGTCGCCCCGCAGGCGCTGGCCACTGTCGACATCATCGGCGGCGGTCGCGCCGCGCTGGCCGAGGCCAACAAGAGCATGGGGCTCGCCATGTCGGACGACGAGATCGACTATCTGGTCGACAACTTCACCGCCATGCAGCGCAACCCGACCGACGTCGAACTGATGATGTTCGCCCAGGCCAACTCCGAGCACTGCCGCCACAAGATCTTCAACGCCGATTTCATCATCGACGGCGAGAAGCAGGGCAAGAGCCTGTTCCGCATGATCCGCGACACCCACGAAGCGCATCCGGACGGCACGCTGGTGGCCTATTCGGACAACTCCTCGGTCATCGCCGGCGACACCATCGAGCGTTTCTATCCTGCGCCCGGCAGCGCCGAGTACGGCTTCAACACCCAGCCGACCCACATCCTGATGAAGGTGGAAACCCACAACCACCCGACCGCGATTTCTCCCTTCCCGGGTGCCTCCACCGGCTCCGGCGGCGAAATCCGCGACGAAGGCGCGACCGGTCGCGGCTCGCGTCCCAAGGCCGGCCTGAGCGGTTTCACCACCTCCAACCTCAACATCCCCGGCTTCAAGCAGCCGTGGGAGGCGTATGGCGACGCCTGCGGCGAATACGGCCGGCCGGGCCGCATCGCCTCGGCCTTCGAGATCATGCGCGACGGCCCGATCGGCGGCGCCGCCTTCAACAACGAATTCGGCCGTCCGAACATCGCCGGCTACTTCCGCACCTTCGAGGAAGAAGTGAACGGCGAAATGCGCGGCTACCACAAGCCGATCATGATCGCCGGCGGCATGGGCAACATCCATGGCGACCACCTGTTCAAGCATGAAATTCCGGTCGGCTCGCTGCTGATCCAGCTCGGCGGCCCGGGCTTCCTGATCGGGCTGGGCGGCGGCGCCGCCTCGTCGATGGACACCGGCGCCAACACCGAGAACCTCGACTTCGACTCGGTCCAGCGCGGTAACCCGGAAATCGAGCGTCGTGCACAGGAAGTGATCGACCGCTGCTGGCAGCTGGGTGATGACAACCCCATCCTGTCGATCCACGACGTCGGTGCCGGCGGCATCTCCAACGCGCTGCCGGAACTCTTGAACGACTCCAGGCGCAGCGGCCTGATCGACCTGCGCCGCGTGCCGGTGGAAGAAACCGGCATGTCGCCGATGCAGATCTGGTCGAACGAATCGCAGGAGCGCTACGTGCTGGCGATCCTGCCGGACGATCTGGCCCGCTTCGAGGCGATCTGCCAGCGCGAGCGCTGCCCCTTCGCCGTGCTCGGCACCGCCACCGACGACGGCCAGCTGCGCGTGCGCGACGAGCTGATGGGCAACAATCCGGTCGACATGAAGATGGAAGTGCTGCTTGGCAAGCCGCCGCGCATGACCCGCGACGTGACGCGCGCCACGCCGCCCGCCCGGGTGTTCGATGCTTCGCGCTACGAGCTGAAGGACAGCCTCTACCGCGTGCTGCGCCTGCCGGCGGTGGCTGGCAAGAAGTTCCTGATCACCATCGGCGACCGCACCGTGGGCGGCATGACCGCGCGCGACCAGTTCGTCGGCCCGTGGCAGGTGCCGGTGGCCGATGTGGCGGTGACCACGATGGGCTTCAACACCTATCGCGGCGAAGCGATGGCGATGGGCGAGCGCACGCCGGTGGCCTTGCTGAACGCGGCCTACTCCGGCGAGATGGCCGTGGGCGAGGCACTGACCAACATTGCCGCGTCCTATGTGGGCGATATCGGCAAGGTCAAGCTGTCGGCCAACTGGATGGCCGCTGCCGGTCACCCGGGCGAGGACGTCGCGCTGTACGACACGGTCAAGGCCGTGTCGGACCTGTGCCAAGGGATCGGCGTGAGCATTCCGGTCGGCAAGGACTCGCTGTCGATGAAGACGGTATGGGAAGCGGCGGGCGAGAAGAAATCGGTCACCGCGCCGCTGTCGCTGATCGTGTCGGCCTTCGCGCCGGTGGAGGACGTGCGCAAGACCGTGACGCCGGAACTGGTGGCGGATGCCGATACCGACCTGATTCTGGTTGACCTGGGTTACGGCCAGGCCCGCCTCGGCGGCTCGGCCCTGTCGCAGGTGCACAAAACCATCCACGGCCGCGCCACCAATGTGGTGGAACCGGCCCAGCTGGCGACCTTCTTCAACACCGTGCAGTCGCTGATCCGCGACGACAAGGTGCTGGCCTACCACGACCGCGCCGATGGCGGCCTGATCGTCACCCTGATCGAAATGATGTTCGCCGGCCGCACCGGCCTGGACATTGATCTGAGCGAGCTGATGATCGAGCGCAAGAACATCCAGCTGATTCAGGAAGATTTTATGCCGGACAGCCCGGAGCTGGCCCAGCACGGTCGCCTGATGCGCGTGCTGTTCAACGAGGAGCTCGGCGCGGTGCTGCAGGTGAAGAAGTCCGACACGGCCGACGTGATCGCGCGCTTCATGCAGGCCGGCATCGGCCGCGAGCTGTTCGTGCTCGGCAGCGTCAGCGACCGCCAGAGCCTTAGCGTCAAGCTGGACGGCCTGCAGGTGCTGGACGAGGCGCTGCCGGAACTCTACCGCGCCTGGAGCGAAACCAGCTACCGCATGCAGGCCCTGCGCGACAACCCGGCCTGCGCCGACAGCGAGTTCGGGCAAGGGCTGGACGGTCGCGGCCTGTTCGCCGAGCTGAGTTTCGACGTGAACGAGAACATCGCCGCACCGTTCGTCGCCACCGGCGCGCGTCCGCGCGTGGCGGTGCTGCGCGAGCAGGGCGTCAACGGCCAGGTTGAAATGGCTGCCGCCTTCGACCGCGCCGGTTTCGCCGCCGTGGACGTGCACATGAGCGACATCATCGGTGGCCGCGTGTCGCTGCGCGACTTCGCCGGTCTGGCCGCCTGCGGCGGCTTCAGCTACGGCGATGTGCTGGGAGCGGGCGAGGGCTGGGCCAAGTCCATCCTGTTCAACCCGGTGGCCCGCGCCGAGTTCGAAACCTTCTTCAACCGCAGCGATGCTTTCGCGCTGGGCGTATGCAACGGCTGCCAGATGATGTCGAACCTGGCCGAGATCATTCCGGGGGCCGGCAACTGGCCGAAGTTCCACCGCAACGCCTCCGAGCAGTTCGAGGCCCGCTTCACCATGGTGGAAGTGCCGGACAGCCCGTCGCTGTTCCTCGCCGGCATGGCCGGCAGCCGCCTGCCGGTGGTGGTCAGCCACGGCGAAGGCCGCGCGGTGTTTGCCGAGGGCGCGATCGACAAGGCGCTGGTGGCCCTGCGTTACATCGACGCCACCGGTGCCGCGACCGAAACCTACCCGCAGAATCCGAACGGCTCGCCGCGCGGCATTACCGGGGTGACGACTGATGATGGCCGCTTCACCATCATGATGCCGCACCCGGAGCGGGTGTTCCGCACCGTCCAGAACTCGTGGCATCCACAAGGCTGGGACGAGAACGGTGCGTGGTTCCGCATGTTCGCCAACGCCCGCAAGTGGCTGGGTTGAGCCCGGGGAGGCCGTAAGCAGAAAAGCCGGACGGAGTCGTCCGGCTTTTTGTTATGCTGCGACGCAATATCAGCTTAAGCTGTTGTTCCTACCATGCGAAGCAGACATTTCAGCCAAGGAGAACGCTGATGACGCAGAAAGTCAGAATCTGGGATTTGCCGACCCGCTTGTTTCACTGGACCCTGGTCGGGCTGTTCGGCGCCATGTGGTACACCGGGGAAACCGGTGGCGACCTGCTGCAGTACCACATCTGGTGCGGCTACGGCGTGGCCACGCTGGTGCTGTTCCGCCTGATCTGGGGCGTGCTGGGTAGCGAGACGGCCCGTTTCCGCCACTTCGTCAAAGGACCATCCGCCATTCTGGCCTACCTCAAGGGACGGTTGCCGGAGCACCGCGTGCCGGGCCACAACCCGCTGGGGGCCTTGATGGTGCTGCTGTTGCTGGGCCTCCTGGCCGTGCAGGTGGGGACCGGCCTGTTCGCTGCCGACGTCGACAGCTATGCCTTCGACGGCCCCTTGGCGAAGCTGATCGATGGCGGTCTGGCCGAGCAGCTGACCGCGGTGCACAAGCTGCTGTTCAACGGCCTGCTGGCTGCCGTCGGGCTGCACCTGGCCGCCATCGTGTTCTACCGTCTGGTGAAGAAGCAGAATCTGGTCGAGGCGATGTTGAGCGGCTACAAGAAATTCGAGGCCGAAGTCGACAAGCTGGTATTCACCCCGGCCATCATCGCCCTGGTGACGCTGCTTGTGTCGGCCGGCAGCGTCTATGTGCTGGTGACGCGGCTGTAAGCCGGGCCGGGGTCAAACAAAAAGCCGACGAAGATTCGTCGGCTTTTTTTGGTCGGTTTGGCGTCGTCAACCAGACCCGGTGAAGCGATTCCACGGACTGCAGTCCGAAAGTCATGCCCACGATTGCCGGCCCCCGGCCCGTCAGTTCCCCAGTAACAGGGTGACCTTGTAGCCGGGTTGCAGCCGGATCAGCTTCTTGTCGTGATTCCAGCGCTTGAGGTCATCCTGCTCGACACCGAACTTGCGGGCGATGCTGAACAGCGTGTCGCCGCGCTGCACCACATATTCCTGCTCCCGGGCCCTCCCGGCCGCTGAGGCCTTGCTCAGGCCGCCGGCCTGACGGGCGTCGGCGCTGCGCACGACGACATCGCCGTCGTTGCGAGCGGCGACCTGCAGCGACTGGCCTAAATGGATGGCGTCATCCGACAGGTTGTTGACGGCGCGCAATTCGGCCACGCTCAGCTTGTAGCGGCGGGAAATGTTGTACAGCGTGTCGCCGGCGGCCACTACATGGGTGCCGGCGCTGGCGGTTGTGGTGGTGGCGATGGTGGCGGGAATGTCAGCCTCGGGGGCCTTGCTGGCCGCGTTGGCGGTGCTCAGCGTCACGGCCGGCATCGCTTGCGCGATTGTCATGACGGGAGCCTTGGTCGGGGCGGCCGTGGCAACCACCGCCGGTGCCGGTGCCGTGCTGCCGGTCGGCGCCGCCGAGGCGGC
>JASLDQ010000378.1 GCA_030151505.1 Chromobacteriaceae bacterium | reverse complement strand
GCCGAGGAAGACAGCCAGATAGCCGTACTGGGCAAGCAGGGGGATCAGCGACATCTACAGCGTACTTTCCTTATGAGGGGCATCGGTGGTGTTGTACTGCACCCCGCATCCTAATCAATCCCGGCGGATTGCGGGGGCGCGGGGTGGCGCAAAGCCATCACCGTCCGCCGGGTTGCCGTGGGGCCGGGGCGCGGGCCGTCGGCCCCGAACAGTTTGGATTCTTCTCTTGGCAGCCGGCCTGCCGCGTCCGGCGCCGGTGTCCTGGGACAGGATACGGCACGCGAAAGCCCGGCCGGTTCCGCCGTCGGGCCACTCTCCCGCGATTGGGGCGTGCCGTCAGGGGGGCGCAAGATGGTGGTGGTCGGGTTTGCCGCGTCCTCGCCCACCCGCGGCATGTTCCGGAGAGAACCGTTCCCATCCGGAAGGCAGGCTGAACCCGGGCGGCGGGTAATGGCACCGGCACATGGGCCGGAGGGCCGGCCGTGTTACGGTTTTTCCGGGCCGTACCCCTTTCAATCGGGAAGCGCTTGCGCGTACAATCGCGCCGTTTTCAAATCGCGGAGACCCTGTGTGGGTACTTGTTCGAGTGACAGTAGTCGGCCGGTTCTGGTAACCGGCGAAATTTCGGCAAGATAACGCGCGGGTTTCCCCTGCCGCTGTCTCGCCGAAAAGCGAGAAGCGGTGTCTTCATGATGCAACCGTTCCGGTTGCGCAGTTCCCGACTTCCTCCTGAATACTGAATGGCCGGTTTCCCGACTTCGGAAAGCACAAGCCATGGACATTGCATGCCCCGTCATGCGGATCGTCGTTGCGCGCGCCTTGCGTCCGCGCGGCGGTCGTAAAGTGCCTGTACGCCGTTTTCGCCTCGTTCGACTGTCGAGGAGGACATCTCGTGCCCATTATTCGCAATTTCAGCCCGGCTCTTCGCACCGGTCTGGTCCGTGGTCCTGCCACTAGCCAGACCCGTGTGTGGTCCCTGCCTGCGCCCGCATCGGCCACGATGCATAAACCCTGTCACATATCCGCCGCAAACTATGCCTGACGACCCTGATTTACCGTGGCCCGCATGACCTTCTGTTTCGACAGGGGCCCCGGGCAGCATCGGAGAACAAGAAATGAAATTGACCCTGTTGAAGGAAGTTTTTGCGGGCTTTTTGCGCACCCGCCATCTCGGCCGCCACTTCCGCCGTCTGGCCCTGCTGGATTCCCTGGCCCAGACCGGCGTCAGCCGCGAAGTGCCGCCCAACCTGACCAACACCCTGGTGGCCGCCGCCACCAGCGACCCCGGGGCGTTGCTCGAGCAACTCGGCAGCCACGGCGACGGCCTGAGCGAATCGCAAGCCGAGGACATTCGCGCCCGCATCGGCCTGAATGAAGTCGAGCACGAAAAGCCGCTGACCTGGTGGCAACACCTGTGGCATTGCTACAAGAACCCGTTCAACCTGCTGCTGACGCTGCTGGCCGTCGTGTCCTACCTGACCGAGGACATGAAGGCCACCCTCGTCATTTCGACCATGGTGGTGCTGTCGACCCTGCTGCGCTTCTGGCAGGAGAGCAAGTCCAACCGGGCCGCCGACGCGCTCAAGGCCATGGTCAGCAACACCGCCACGGTGTTGCGCCGCGACGTGTCGGAAGAAGCCGCGCCAGTGTTCGAGCAGTATTACGGCGCGCGTCTGCACGTCAAGTCCGCCAACCGCATCGAGCTGCCGATCAAGCAGCTGGTGCCGGGCGACGTGATCGTGCTGTCGGCCGGCGACATGATTCCGGCCGACTGTCGCCTGCTGTCGGCCAAGGACCTGTTCGTCGCGCAGGCGGCGATGACCGGCGAGTCGATGCCGGTGGAAAAATTCGTCGCCCTGCGCGACGGCGACGCAGTCAATCCGCTGGAGCTGGACAACATCCTGTTCATGGGCACCAACGTCGTGTCCGGCGCGGCCACCGCCGTGGTGGTGTCGACCGGCCAGCGCACCTATTTCGGCGCACTGGCCCAGCGCGTCACCGCCACCGACCGTGCCCCGACCTCGTTCCAGTCCGGGGTGAACAAGGTGAGCTGGCTGCTGATCCGCTTCATGTTCGTGATGGCGCCGCTGGTGCTGTTCATCAACGGCATCACCAAGCATGACTGGATGGAGGCGCTGCTGTTCGCGTTGTCGATCGCCGTCGGCCTGACCCCGGAAATGCTGCCGATGATCGTGACCTCGACCCTGGCCAAGGGCGCGGTCTTCCTGTCGCGCAAGAAAGTCATCGTCAAGCGGCTGGACGCGATCCAGAACTTCGGCGCGATGGACGTGCTGTGCACCGACAAGACCGGCACGCTGACCCAGGACAAGATCTTCCTGGCGCGCCACGTCGACGTATGGGGCGAGGAATCGGACGACGTGCTGGAAATGGCCTATCTCAACAGCTATTACCAGACCGGCCTGAAAAACCTGCTCGACGTGGCCGTGCTGGAGCACGCCGAAGTGCACCGCGAGCTCGATCCCTCGAAGAACTTCCACAAGGTCGACGAGATTCCGTTCGACTTCAACCGCCGGCGCATGTCGGTGGTGGTGGCCGAGCACGACGAACATCACCTGCTGATCTGCAAGGGCGCGGTGGAGGAAATCCTCGCGGCCTGCGTCCGGGTGCGTCACGGTGAAACCTTCGAGCCCCTGAATGCCGAGCTGCTGGAGCGCATCCGCGCGGTGACGGCCGACCTGAACGAAGAGGGGCTGCGGGTCGTCGCGGTCGCCGCCAAGGAAATGCCGCCGACCCAGGACACCTACGGCGTGGCCGACGAAAGCGGCCTGACCCTGATCGGTTACGTGGCCTTCCTCGACCCACCGAAGGAAAGCACCGCGCCCGCGCTCACGGCCCTGGCCGAGCACGGGGTGGCGGTCAAGGTGCTGACCGGCGACAACGAGCTGGTGACGGCCAAGATTTGCCGCGAGGTGGGGCTGGCGCAGCAGGGCGTGCTGCTCGGTTCCGACCTCGAACGCATGGGCGATGCCGAGCTGGCCATCGCGGTGGAGAAGGTCAACGTGTTCGCCAAGCTCACGCCGGTGCACAAGGAACGCATCGTCCGGCTGCTGAAGGGCAACGGCCACGTGGTCGGCTTCATGGGCGACGGCATCAACGATGCGCCGGCGCTGCGCACGGCCGACATCGGCATTTCGGTGGACACGGCGGTCGACATCGCCAAGGAGGCGGCCGACATCATCCTGCTGGAAAAGAGCCTGATGGTGCTGGAGGAGGGCGTGCTGGAAGGCCGCCGCACCTTCGCCAACATGCTCAAGTACATCAACATGACGGCCAGTTCCAATTTCGGTAACGTGTTCTCGGTGCTGGTGGCGAGTGCCTTCATCCCGTTCCTGCCGATGCTGCCGATGCATCTCCTGGTGCAGAACCTGCTCTACGACATCTCGCAGATCGCCATCCCGTTCGACAATGTGGACGAAGACCTGCTGAAGCGGCCGCAGCGCTGGCAGCCGGGCGACATCGGCCGCTTTATGGTGTTCTTCGGTCCGATCAGCTCGGTCTTCGACATCACCACCTACCTGATGATGTGGTTCGTGTTCGGCGCCAACACGCCGGAGCACCAGACCCTGTTCCAGTCGGGCTGGTTCATCGTCGGCCTGATGACGCAAACCCTGATCGTGCACATGATCCGCACGCCGAAGGTGCCTTTCCTGCAGAGCCGCGCGGCAACCCCGCTGGCGGTGATGACGGTCATCATCATGGCGGTCGGCATTTTCCTGCCGATGGGACCGCTGGCGCACTACTTCAAGCTGCAGGCGCTGCCGCCGTTGTACTTCATGCTGCTGCCGCTGATCCTGCTGGGCTACGTCGGCCTGACGCAGCTGATGAAGGGCTGGTACATCCGCAGATTCGGTTGGCAATGAGGAAGGGCAGGAGGATGATGCGCGCTGGCGCATTCTCCTCCGGCGGAATTCCCGGGGGATGACCCGCCGCCGGGCGGCCGTACGCGTACCGGTGGCTAATTCGGGGTCTTGTCATTAAAATGCTCACGCTCGCCAAGTGACCCTTCACTTGGCGAGTTATTGCTTTAGCCGCCGTTTTTTACGCTTTCATTTTTCAGAGAATCCTTTTGGCCATGCTTCGAGAAACCCTGCCCGATGTCGCCATCCCCTCGCCGCTCTCGACGCGGAGGTGGATCGTTGCATGGGGTGTGCTGGCGTTGCTCTGGTTTGGTTCCCTGGGATGGCGGGCGCTGATCAGCCCCGACGAGGGCCGCTATGCGACGATCGCGCTGGGCATGCTGCAAAGCGGGGACTGGCTGACGCCGCGCCTCAACGGTTTCCTGTACTTCGAGAAGCCCATCCTGCAGTACTGGATGAGCGCCGCCAGCCTGCAGGTGTTCGGCATCAACGAATTCGCCGCGCGCTTCTGGCCGGCGCTGACCGGCTTCCTGACCGTGGTGGCGGTGGCGGTGACCGCGCGGCGGCTGTGGAGCGAACCGGCCGGCCATTACGCCGGTCTGGTCGCGGCCGGTTCCACCTGGATCATCGGCAATAGCCACTTCCTCACCGTCGACATGGGGCTGACCTTCTTCCTGACGCTGGCCTTGTGCGGCTTCCTGCTGGCCCAGCGCGATGGCGTCGACCGGCTGGAGCAGCGCCACGCCATGTGGGTGTGCTGGGCGGCGATGGCGGGCGCGACCCTGTCCAAGGGGCTGGTCGGGCTGGTGATTCCCGGCGCGACGCTGGTGCTCTACAGCCTGATCCAGCGCCAGTTCGGTTTCTGGCGGCGGATGCACTGGCTGTCGGGGCTGGCGATCTACTTCGCGCTGACCGCGCCGTGGTTCATCGCCGTGTCGCTCAAGAACCCGGGGTTCTTCGACTTCTTCTTCGTGCGCGAGCATTTTCGCCGCTTTCTGACCGACGAGGCCCGCCGCACTGGCGTGCCCTACTACTTTGTGCCGATCCTGCTGGTCGGGCTGCTGCCGTGGACCTCGCTCTTGCCCGGGCTGAGCAAACTGGGGTTCCAGGGCGAACGCGGCGCGTCGTTCCAGCCCCTGCGGCTGCTGCTGATCTGGTCGACGTTCGTGTTCGTCTTCTTCAGCGTGTCGCGTTCCAAACTGCCGTCCTACATCCTGCCGATGTTCCCGGCGCTGGCCCTGCTGGCCGGCCCCTATCTGGCCCGGCTCGACCCGGCCCGGCTGCGCTGGCACCTGCTGCTGCCCGCGGTGTTCTGGCTGGGAGTGCTGGCTGCCGTGCCCTTCGTCGGCCGTTTCGTTTCGGCCGGCGCGCCGCTGGAAGTCCTGCAGCCGTTCGCATACGAGCTGGGCCTGGCCGCGCTGCTGTTCCTGCTGCCGGTCGCGGCTGCCTGGCGGCTGCTCGGGCAGGGACGCAAGCTGCCGGCGGTCGCGCTGGTCGCGCTGGGCAGCCTGCTGGCGGTGACGGTCGGCTCGGCCGGGCACGATCACTTCGGCCGGCCGTACAAGAGCAGCAAGGATGTCGTGCCGCAGCTGGCGCCGTATCTGCAGGCGGACACCGAAGTGTTCTCCGTGCGCTACTACGAGCAGACCCTGCCGTTCTACCTGCGCCGGCCGGTCACGCTGGTCCAGTACCGCGATGAATTCAGCTTCGGCGAGGACGCCGAACCATCGCGCTGGCTGCCGACCCTGGACGCCTTCGTCATCCGCTGGAACCGCTTGCCCAAGGCGGCGGCGATGATGGCGCACAACACCTATCAGGAATTGCAGCAGCGGCAGTTGCCGATGCGCATCGTCTATCAGGATCCCAACCGCGTGGTCGTGGTCAAGCCGGAGACCGTCACTCAATGAAGCTGCTCGAATTCGGCCTGATCCTGGCCGGGGTGCTGCTCAACGCCGCCGCCCAACTGTTCCTCAAGGCCGGCGTGCGCCAGATCGGCCATTTCGATTTTTCCCCGGCCAACATCATGCCGATCGGCTGGTCGCTGGCCACCAACCTGCCCATCATCGGCGGGCTGTCGTGCTACGTCGTCAGCGTGGTGGTGTGGATACTGGCGCTGTCCCGCGTCGAGGTGAGCATCGCTTATCCGATGCTGTCGATCGGCTACGTCGTCAACGCCATGCTGGCCTACTGGCTGTTCGGCGAGGCGGTCGGCCCGCAACGGCTGCTGGGCATCGCGGTCATCATCGTCGGCGTCATCATCGTCGCCCGCAGCAACTGAGAGCGTCAGGACTCCCCATGGACTTTCTGCCTTTTACCCGTCCCTCGCTGGACGAAGACACCATCGCCGCCGTGGCCGACGTGCTGCGTTCCGGCTGGCTCACCACCGGACCGAAAGCGCGCGAGCTCGAGGCCGCGCTGTCGGACCATGTCGGCGGCCGCCCGGTGCGGGTGATGAACTCCGCCACCGCCGCGCTGGAAATCGCGCTGCGCATCGTCGGCATCGGCCCGGGTGACGAGGTGATTACCTCGCCGCTGAGCTGGGTGGCGACCGCCAACGTCATTCTCGCCGTCGGCGCCACGCCGGTGTTCGCCGACGTCGACCCCGTCACCCGCAACATCGACCTGGACAAGCTCGAGGCCGCGATCACCCCGCGCACGCGCGCGTTGCTGCCGGTCGATCTGGCCGGTCTGCCGGTCGATCGCGACCGCCTGTACGACATCGCCCGCCGCCGCGGCCTGCGCGTGATCGAGGACGCGGCCCAGTCCGGCGGCGCCAGCTGGAACGGCCGGCGCATCGGCAGCGGTGGCGATCTGGTGTCGTTCAGCTTCCACGCCAACAAGAACATGACCAGCGGTGAGGGCGGCTGCCTCGTGCTCAACAACGAGGACGAAGCGCGCCTGTGTGAAAAGCTGCGGCTGCAGGGCGTGACCCGCCACGCCGACGGCGGCATGGACGTCGACGTGCTGGGCGGCAAGTCCAACCTGACCGACATTGCCGCGGTGATCGGCCTGGGCCAGCTCAAGCGGCTCGAACAGTTCAACGCCCGCCGCCGCGATCTGGCCCGGCTGTATTTCGAGCACTTCGACCGCAGCCTCGGCTGCGACCTGCCGCCGGCCGATTTCAGCAACAGCAACTGGCATATGTTCCAGCCGCTGCTGCCGCTGGACCGGATGAGCCTCTCGCGCGGCGAGTTCATCGAGGCGATGCGCACCGAAGGCATCGGCATCGGCGTGCATTACCCGGCCATGCACCTCTTCACCCTGTACCGGCAGCGCGGCTTTGCCGACGGCGACTTCCCCGTGGCGGAAGACATCGGCCGCCGCACCGTCACCCTGCCGCTATTCCCGGCGATGCGCGACGCCGACGTGTCGCGCGTCTGCGAAACCGTGTCCCGCATCGTTAAATCCGCCCTGGTCTGATTGCCTTCATGTCCGCTCCGCTTGCGCTTTCCGTCGTCATCCCCGTCTACAACGAAGAGGACGTGCTGTCCGCCCTGTTCGACCGTCTCTATCCCGCGCTCGACGCGCTGGGCGTGCGCTACGAAATCGTGTTCATCAACGACGGCAGCCGCGACCAGTC
>JASLDQ010000353.1 GCA_030151505.1 Chromobacteriaceae bacterium | reverse complement strand
CACCTTGGTCGTAGCCCTGAGCGATGTAGCGATCGATGTCCGCTTGGGTAAGAAAACGACGCCGCCTCACCATAACCTCCGGTAGATCAACAGCTTACCGGGACTATAGATCGGGGGCGATTTGTGTCAAGTTCTCTTGTTTTGTGTCAAATTCTATTGTTTTCTCACAATTTGATTATAAATAAAGAATAATTATTCCACTGTCACAGATTTTGCCAAATTACGTGGCTTATCGACATCAGTGCCACGCGCCAGCGCGGCGTGATAGGCGAGCAATTGCACCGGGATGGCATGCACCACCGGGCTCAGCACGCCGACATGACGCGGGGTGCGGATGACGTGAACGCCTTCCGATTCGCTGAAATGGCTGTCCAGATCGGCAAACACGAACAGTTCGCCGCCGCGGGCGCGGACTTCCTGCATGTTCGACTTTACCTTCTCCAGCAGGCTGTCGTTGGGGGCGATCACCACCACCGGCATATTGTCGTCGACCAGCGCCAACGGGCCGTGCTTGAGCTCGCCGGCCGGGTAGGCTTCGGCGTGGATGTAGGTGATTTCCTTGAGCTTGAGCGCGCCTTCGAGCGCAATCGGGTAGGACACGCCGCGGCCGAGGAAGAGCGCGTGATCCTTGCGGGCGAAGCGTTCGGCCCACACCGCGATCTGCGGCTCGAGGTTGAGTGCGTGCTGGACCGAGCCCGGCAGGTGGCGCAGCGCGTCGAGATACCCGGCTTCCTGCGCGGCGTCGATCCGGCCGCGCTGCTTGCCCAGCGTGACAGCCAGGGTGAACAGGGCCAGCAACTGGGTGGTGAAGGCTTTGGTCGAGGCCACGCCGATTTCTGCGCCGGCGCGGGTATAGAACACCAATTCGGACGCGCGCGGGATTGCGCTTTCCTGCACGTTGCAAATCGACAGGGCCAGACGGTGGCCGAGCGATTTGGCGTACTTGAGCGCCTCCATGGTGTCGAGCGTTTCGCCCGACTGCGAGATGGTGACGATCAGGTGGTCGGGATCGGCGCAGGCGTCGCGGTAGCGGTACTCGCTGGCGATTTCGACGGCGGTCGGCACCTTGGCGATGGCTTCGATCCAGTATTTGGCGGTCAGGCCGGCGTAATAGCTGGTGCCGCAGGCGAGGATGGTCACGCCGCTGATGCTGGCGAGCTTGCTGCCGTCGGCATCGCCAAACAAGGCTGGGCAGAAGCCCTGGTCGAGCACCGCTTCCAGCGTGTCGGACAGGGCCTTGGGCTGCTCGTGGATTTCCTTTTGCATGAAGTGGCTGTACTGGCCGAGTTCGAGCGAGGCCAGCGATACGTCGGACAGGTGCACAGCGCGCTCGACCGGCTCGCCCTGGCGGTCAACGATGCTGACGCCGTCGACGGTCAGGCGGGCCACGTCGCCTTCCTCGAGGAACATCACCCGGCGGGTGCTGGACAGCACGGCCGATACGTCGGAGGCCGCAAAGGTTTCGCCCTCGCCCAGACCGATCAGCAGCGGGCAGCCCATGCGCGCCACCACCAGTTCGGCGGGCCGGTCGATCGCCATCACCGCGATGGCGTAGGCGCCGACCAGCTCGCCCACCGCGCGGCGGGTGGCGGCGAACAAATCGCCGCAGGCCTGGTAGTGGTGTTCGATCAGGTGCGCGATGACTTCGGTATCGGTCTGCGAACTGAAGCGGTAGCCGAGTGCGGCCAGTTGTTCGCGCTTCTGTTCGTGGTTTTCGATGATGCCGTTGTGGACCACGGCGATGCGGCCGTTGGACACATGCGGATGGGCGTTGTCTTCGGTCACGCCGCCGTGGGTGGCCCAGCGGGTATGGCCGATGCCGAGCTGGCCGGCCACGGCTTCGGCCGCGGCGGCGCTTTCCATTTCGGCTACGCGACCCACGCGCCGGACGCGCCGGATGGCGTCGCCGGCCAGCACGGCGATGCCGGACGAGTCATACCCACGGTATTCAAGCCGCTTGAGCCCGTCGATCAGCAGGGGAACCACGTTACGCGCCGACACGGCGCCGACAATGCCACACATGGGAGGGAACCTCGGTAAAGGGCGGCAGCACGGAGCTGCCGCAAAATGAACGTCAGAACGGGCGAAGCCGGCCAGCGGGACATGCCGGCCGACCTGCGCGTCAGGATTTTTTCTGCGGCCGCTGCCAACCGGCCAGCGACAGTTGTTTGGCCCGGCTCAGGGTCAGGGTATCGGCCGGCGCGGTCTTGGTGATGACCGAACCGGCCCCGACCGTCGCGCCGTGCTGCACGGTGACCGGCGCGACCAGCATGGTGCCGGAGCCGATGAAGGCGCCGTCTTCGATGACGGTGCGGAACTTGTTCACTCCATCGTAGTTGCACGTGATGGTGCCGGCGCCAACATTGACGCCACGACCGATCTCGGCGTCGCCGACGTAGGTAAGGTGGTTAACCTTGCTGGCTTCGCCCACCCGGCTCTTCTTGATTTCGACAAAGTTGCCGATGTGGACTTCGGCGGCCAGCTCGGCTCCCGGCCGCAGGCGGGCGAACGGACCAATCTTGCTGTCACGGCCCACGGTGGCTCCGTCCAGGTGCGAGAACGGCGCAATCTGGCTGCCGGCGGCGATCGTGACGTCGCGCAGCACGCAATGCGCGCCAACCGACACGCCGTCTCCCAGCAGAACGCGGCCTTCGAACACGCAGCCCACATCGATGCTGACGTCACGTCCGCATTGCAAGGTGCCGCGCAGATCGAAGCGGGCCGGGTCGAGCAGCGTGACACCGGCTTCAAGCAATTCCTGCGCCTGATTGCGCTGGTGGATGCGCTCCAATTCGGCCAGCTGCACCTTGTTGTTGACCCCCGCCGCCTGCCATGAGGCCGGCACGACCTGCCCCGCCACAGCGATGCCATCCCGGACGGCCAGCGCCACCACGTCAGTCAGGTAGTACTCGCCCTGGGCGTTGTCGTTGCCCAAGGCCCCCAGCCAGCCAGCCAGCCGGGCGGTCGGCAAGACCAGAATGCCGGTGTTGATTTCGGTGATGGATTTCTGCGCGACATCGGCATCCTTTTCCTCGACGATCGCGCTGATCGCGCCGTCGGCGGTGCGGATGACGCGGCCGTAGCCGAATGGCTCGGCCAGCCGGTCGGTCAGCAATGCGGCACCGTCACCGGCGGCCTGCAGCAATGCGGTCAACGTGGCGGGCCGGATCAGCGGCACGTCACCATACAGCACCAGGGTGCGGCCATCGGCGGGCAGGACGGGCAGGGCCTGCGCCAAGGCATGTCCGGTACCGAGCTGCTCGGCCTGCTCGACCCAGTCGATGTCGGTCTCTGCCGCGAAACGGCTGCGCACCTGCTCGCCGCCATGACCGTAGACCACCACCAGCCGGGCCGGCTGCAGGGCACGGGCGGCGGCGATGACGTGGTGCAGCATCGGCTGCCCACCGACGGGCTGCAGGACCTTGGGCAGATCGGAATACATGCGCTTGCCGCGGCCGGCAGCGAGGATGACAACGCTGAGAGAGGACATGAGGGGCCGGTAAATTCGGAAGAGATAAAGAAAAAGGCTGCTATCCCGAAGGATAACAGCCTCTCGTGCGGGCCGGAACCGCCCTATATCAATGCACGCGCTTGCGCAGGTATTCCAGCGCCTTGAGTTCGGCGATGGCCGTCTTCAGGGCGATGCGGGCCTCTGCAGTTTCCTTGTCGTCAGTGGCCTTCGCCAGTGCCGCTTCGGCTTTCTGCTTGGACTCCCGTGCACGCGCTTCGTCGAGATCGTCTCCGCGAATGGCGACATCGGCCAGCACGGTGATGGCGTCCGGCTGGACTTCCATCATGCCGCCCGACACCACCACGAGGACCTCCTCGACTTGGCCCGGTACGCGAATACGCAACGCGCCCGGCTTGATACGGGTCAGGAGCGGCACGTGACGGGGATAGACACCGATCTCGCCCAGCTCTGCCGGTGCGACCAGAAACTCCGCCTCACCCGAATAGATCTGCGCCTCGGCGCTCACCACTTCCACATGCATCGTACTCATGGCCGTCCTCTTTTACAGCGACTTGGCTTTTTCGACAGCTTCTTCGATGCCGCCCACCATGTAGAACGCCTGTTCCGGCAGGTGATCGTACTCACCCGACAGAATCGCCTTGAAGCCACCGATGGTGTCCTTCAGCGAGACGTACTTGCCCGGCGAGCCGGTGAACACTTCGGCTACGAAGAACGGCTGCGACAGGAAGCGCTGGATCTTGCGAGCGCGGGCCACGACGAGCTTGTCTTCTTCCGACAGTTCGTCCATGCCCAGAATCGCGATGATGTCGCGCAGTTCCTTGTACTTCTGCAGGGTAGCCTGCACGCCGCGCGCCACGCTGTAGTGCTCGTCGCCCACGACCAGCGGATCGAGCTGACGCGAGGTCGAGTCGAGCGGGTCAACGGCCGGGTAGATACCCAGCGAGGCGATGTCACGCGACAGCACCACGGTCGCATCCAAGTGGGCGAAGGTGGTAGCCGGCGACGGGTCGGTCAGGTCATCCGCAGGAACGTACACGGCCTGGATCGAGGTGATCGAACCGCCCTTGGTCGAAGCCACGCGCTCCTGGAACTTGCCCATTTCTTCGGCCAGCGTCGGCTGATAGCCCACTGCGGACGGCATACGACCCAGCAGTGCCGACACTTCGGTACCGGCCAGGGTGTAGCGGTAGATGTTGTCCACGAACAGCAGCACGTCGCGGCCTTCATCACGGAACTTTTCGGCCATGGTCAGGCCGGTCAGCGCCACGCGCAGACGGTTGCCAGGCGGTTCGTTCATCTGGCCGTAAACCAGCGCCACCTTGTCGAGAACGTTGGACTCCTTCATTTCGTGATAGAAGTCGTTGCCCTCGCGAGTGCGTTCGCCCACGCCGGTGAACACCGAGAAACCGCTGTGCTCGGCCGCGATGTTGCGGATGAGCTCCATCATGTTCACGGTCTTGCCCACGCCGGCGCCGCCGAACAGGCCCACTTTACCGCCCTTGGCGAACGGGCAAAGCAGGTCGATCACCTTGATACCGGTTTCGAGCAGTTCGGTCGAAGCCGACAGTTCGTCGAACTTCGGCGCAGCACGGTGAATCGGCATGCGTTCTTCGGTGCCGATCGGACCGAGTTCGTCGATCGGGGTGCCGAGCACGTCCATGATGCGACCCAGCGTCGCGGTACCGACCGGCACCGAGATAGCGGCGCCGGAGTTGACCACTTCGAGGCCACGACGGAGGCCGTCCGAGCTCCCCATGGCGATGGCGCGAACCACGCCGTCACCGAGTTGCTGCTGAACTTCGAGCGTGAGACCGGTTGCGGTCACTTTCAGGGCGTCATAGACCTTGGGGAGGCTGTCGCGCGGGAATTCCACGTCAACGACCGCGCCAATGATCTGGACGATTTTGCCTTGGCTCATTATCGCTTCCTAATTGATTAATTGTTTCCCGCGCGTCACACCGCGGCGGCGCCGGCAACGATTTCCGACAGTTCGGTCGTAATCGCGGCCTGGCGGGCCTTGTTGTAGGTGAGCTTGAGGCGATCGATCGCACCGGATGCGTTGTCGGTCGCGGCTTTCATAGCCACCATCCGTGCCGCCTGTTCGGACGCCATGTTCTCGGCGACCGACTGGTAGATGACGGATTCGATGTAACGCTTGACGAGGAGCTCGATCACCGCATGAATGTCCGGCTCGTAGAGGTAATCCCACGAGTACGGAAACTCCTGCTCGAGTTCCTCTGCCTTCAGCGGCAACAGTTGCTCGGCCACCGGCTCCTGCTTCATCGTATTGATGAATTTGGAGTATACGATGTGCAGTGCGTCGATCTTGCCTTCGGCGTAAGCCTTGAGCATGACCGACACCGGGCCGATCAGTTTTTCGAGTTGCGGTGTATCGCCAAGCTGGACGGCACTGGCGACCACGTTCATCTTCAACCGTTGCGCGGCGGCGTAACCCTTTTGCCCGAACGCGCAGACATCGACTTCGATGCCCTGCTCTGCAGCCTCCTGCGCCTTGAGGTAGAACTGGCGCAGCAGGTTGGCATTCAAGCCGCCGCACAAGCCCTTGTCCGACGTAATCAGGATGACGCCGACACGCTTGGTGCTCTCGCGCTTGACCAGGTACGGGTTTTCGAGGTCCGGGTTGGTCTCGGCCAGATGCGCCATCACTTCACGGATTTTTTCCGCATAGGGACGGGCCGAGCGCATGCGCTCCTGCGTCTTGCGCATCTTGGACGTTGCGACCATCTGCATCGCGCGGGTGATCTTCTGCGTGTTTTGCACGCTCTTGATCCGGCTGCGAATTTCCTTGCCGACTGCCATATCCCAATCCTTTCAGGTTTACGTCTGAAACGATCAGGCGAAGTTGTAGCCGGCCTTGAACGAGGCGAGCTCGGCCGACAGCTTCTTGTCGTTATCGTCCGACAGTTTGCCGCTGGCTTCGACTTCGTTCAGGAGCGCTGCATGGTTGGCGCGCATGTGCGACAGGAAGTCGGCTTCGAACTTGAGAGCCTTCTTGACCGGCACGCCTTCGTAGAAGCCCTTGGTCACCGCGTACAGCGTCAGCGCCATTTCCGACACCTTCAGGGTCGAGAACTGCTTCTGCTTCATCAGCTCGGTGGTAATTTCACCGTGCGACAGCTGCTTGCGGGTGGCTTCGTCCAAGTCCGAGGCAAACTGGGCAAACGAAGCCAGTTCGCGGTACTGGGCCAGCGCCAGACGGATACCGCCGCCGAGCTTCTTGATCACGCTGGTCTGCGCTGCACCACCCACGCGCGATACCGAGATACCGGCGTTCACGGCCGGACGGATGCCGGCGTTGAACAGGTCGGATTCCAGGAAGATCTGGCCGTCGGTAATCGAGATCACGTTGGTCGGCACGAATGCCGAGACGTCGCCCGCTTGCGTTTCGATGATCGGCAGTGCGGTCAGCGAACCGGTCTTGCCCTTGACGGCGCCGTTGGTGAACTTCTCGACGTAGTCGGCGTTCACGCGGGCAGCGCGTTCCAGCAGGCGGCTGTGCAGGTAGAACACGTCGCCGGGGTAAGCTTCGCGGCCCGGCGGACGGCGCAGCAGCAGCGAAACCTGGCGGTAAGCCACGGCCTGCTTGGACAGGTCGTCATACACGATCAGGGCGTCTTCGCCGCGGTCGCGGAAGTATTCGCCCATGGCGCAACCCGAGTAGGCCGACACGTACTGCATCGCTGCCGATTCGGAGGCGGTCGCTGCCACGACGATGGTGTATTCCATCGCGCCGTGCGCTTCCAGTGCGCGCACCACGTTCTTGACCGACGAAGCCTTCTGGCCGATCGCGACGTTGATTCAGGTCATGTTCTGACCCTTCTGGTTGATGATCGTGTCGACCGCGACCGTGGACTTGCCGGTCTGGCGGTCGCCGATGATCAGCTCGCGCTGGCCACGGCCGATCGGCACCATGGAGTCGATGGCCTTCAGGCCGGTCTGCACCGGCTGGTCCACCGACTTGCGGGCGATCAC
>JASLDQ010000298.1 GCA_030151505.1 Chromobacteriaceae bacterium | reverse complement strand
TTTGTCCCTCGCCGGTTTTGCTCATCATCATTTTTCCGTATCGCAACATAACTTTCATCCCGCCAGACGCTCGCACACATCGGCCACATGGGCGGCGGCATCGGTCAAGGCGCGCGCTCGCGCCCGCTGCGCCATCGCCAGGCACTGCGGCCGGTCCATGTCGCCGAGCAGGCTTGCCAGCCGTTCGGCGCTCATGTCCGGCTGCGGCAGCAGCACGCCGGCGCCGGCATCCGCCAGAAAACGGGCGTTGCCGGTCTGGTGGTCGTCGACCGCGTGCGGAAAGGGCACCAGCACGCTGGCGCAGCCGGCGGCGGCCAGCTCCGCCACCGTCAGCGCGCCGGCCCGGCACAGCACCAGATCGGCGTCGGCGTAGGCGGCCGCCATGTCGTCGATGAAGGCGCGGCAGTCGGCCGCGACGCCCGCCTGCGCGTAGTTGTCGCGCAGCGCGTCGATCTGTTTCTGGCCGGCCTGATGGATCACCCGCGGCCGTTTTGCTTCCGGCAACAAGGCCAGCGCCTTGGGTACCGTGTCGTTGAACACCTTGGCACCGAGGCTGCCGCCAACCACCAGCAGCTTCAGCGGGCCTGCGCGGCCGGCAAAGCGTTCGGCCGGCGGCGCCACGGCGGCGATCTGCGCCCGCACCGGGTTGCCGACCAGCCCGTCGCCGCCAAAGGCGCCGGGAAAGGCGTACAGCGTCTTGCTGGCAATCTTCGACAGCAGGCGGTTGGTCAGTCCCGCCACCGAGTTCTGCTCGTGGATCACCAAGGGCTTCCACAGCAGCCGCGCCATCAGCCCGCCGGGAAAGCCGGTGTAGCCGCCGAAGCCCACCGCCACGTCCGGCCGGTGCTTGAAAATCACCCCGGCGCAGCGCGCCAGCGCCCGCGTCAGGCGCAGCGGCAGCAGCAGCCAGCCCAGCAGACCGTTGCCGCGCACGCCGCGCATCGCCACCGTCTCGATCGGATAGCCGTGCTGCGGCACCAGCCGCGTTTCCATGCCGCCGGCCGCGCCGAGGAAGATCACCTTCCAGCCGCGCATTTTCAGTTCGTCCGCCACCGCCAGTGCGGGGAAGATGTGCCCGCCGGTGCCGCCGGTCATGATGAGTGCTGTTCTGTTTGCCATGTTCAGTGAGAGCGTGTCGCGGCACCGTGCCGCGACACGCTCCTTGCTTTCCGTTTGTCCAGCCGGCGCGGGTGCGCCGCGTTGCGCGCCCGTCCGGTCATACCTTGTAGCCCCGCTGCAGCTGCCGGTTCTCCCAGTCGATCCGCAGCAGGATCCCCAGCGCGATGCAGTTGGCCAGAATCGCGCTGCCGCCGTAGGACAGCAACGGCAGGGTCAGCCCCTTGGTCGGCAGCAGGCCCATGTTCACGCCGATATTGATGAAGGACTGCCAGCCCAGCCAGATGCCGATGGCCTGCGCCACCAGCGCCTGGAAGAAGCGTTCCAGTTTTTTGGCCTCGTTGCCGATGCGGAAGGCCCGGATCACCAGCCAGGTGAACAGGCCGATCACCACGCCGATGCCCATGAAGCCGAACTCCTCGGCGATGACCGCCATCAGGAAGTCGGTATGGGCTTCGGGCAGGTAGAAGAGTTTTTCCACGCTCTGCCCCAGCCCCACGCCGAACCACTCGCCGCGACCGAACGCGATTAGCGAGTGCGACAGCTGGTAGCCCTTGCCGTAGGGGTCTTGCCACGGGTCCATGAAGCCGACCACCCGCTGCATCCGGTAGGGCGAACTCATCACCAGCGCGGCCGCGCCGAAGCCGCCGACCCCGACCAGCGAGACGAAGATGCGGCCGTTGATGCCGCCGAGGAACAAGGTGCCCATGGCGATCACCGCCACCACCGTCAGCGCGCCGAAGTCCGGCTCCATCAGCAGCAGGAAGCCCGTCACCGTGATCGCACCCGCCATCGGCAGGAAGCCCCGGATGATGTCGTGCATGTAGTCGGCCTTGCGGGTGGTGAAGTCGGCGGCGTAGATCACCACGGCCAGCTTCATCATCTCGGACGGCTGCAGGTTCATGAAGCCGAGCGAAATCCAGCGGCGCGAGCCGTTGACCACCTTGCCGATGCCCGGCACCAGCACCAGGAACAGCAGGAACAGCGCCAGCATGAAAAGCCGCGGCGCCCAGGCCTGCCAGACCCGGGTCGGCACCTTGATGGCGACAAAGCCCGCCGCCAGCGCCACCACCAGCGCCATGCCGTGGCGGATCAGGTAGAAGTAGCGGTTGTGGGTGTCACGGTCGGCTTCGGCATAGGCGATCGAGGCCGAGTACACCATCACCAGGCCGATGGTCAGCAGCGCGGCGATCACCCACGACAGGGCTTCGTCGTAGGTGGCGTAGCGCGGCGTGTCGGTGCTGGCGAATTTCAGCATCACAGCGGGTCCTTGCCGGCGGCCAGCGCGCGCGCTGCGGCGATGAACACTTCGGCGCGATGGGCGTAGCTCTTGAACATGTCGAGGCTGGAGCAGGCGGGCGACAGCAGCACCACGTCGCCCGGCCGGGCGGCGGCGTAGGCTAGGGCGGTGGCTTCCTCGACGGTGGCGCAGTCGACCAGCGGGAGGTCGAGCCCGGTCAGCGCGGCGCGCACGAGCGGCGCGTCGCGGCCGACCAGAAACACTGCGCGGCCGATGCGGGCCAGCGCCGGCTTGAGCGGGCCGAAATCCTGGCCCTTGCCGTCGCCGCCGGCGATCAGCACCACCGGGCGGGTCATGCCCTTGAGCGCGGCCTCGGTCGCGCCGACGTTGGTGCCCTTGCTGTCGTCGTAGAAATCCACCCCGTTCAGGGTCAGCACGTGCTCGACCCGGTGGGCGAGGCCCTTGAAGGTCCTGAGCCCGGCGAGGATGGCCGCGCGCGGCAGGCCGGCGGCTTCGCACAGGGCCAGCGCGGCCAGCGCGTTGGCGGCGTTGTGCAGCCCGGCGAGCTGCATGTCGGCGAAATCGAGCACGGCTTCGCCGTGGACGGCGAGCCAGTGGCGGCCGTCGCGTTCGACGAGGTGGTAGTCCGCTGCCGGATCGGCCAGCGAGAACCACGCGACCGTGCGGCCCGGCCGGGTCATGGCGCGGCAGAACAGGTCGTCGCGGTTGAGCACCTGCACGCCGCCGCCGTTGAACACGGCGGTCTTGCTGTCGGCGTAGGCCAGGAGGTCGCGGTAGCGGTCGAGGTGGTCCTCGGAAATGTTGAGGCAGGTGGCGGCGACCGCGTCGAGGCTCTGGGTGGTCTCGAGCTGGAAGCTGGAGAGCTCCAGCACGAACACGTCCGGGCAGTCGCGCTCGGCTTGCGCGAGCGCTTCCAGCACCGGCAGGCCGATGTTGCCGGCCACGAGGGTCTTGAGGCCGGCGGCTTCGCACAGATGGCCGACCAGCGAGGTGACGGTGGTTTTGCCGTTGGAGCCGGTGATGGCGATGACCCGGGCCGGCAGCGCGCGCACGGCGCGGGCGAACAGTTCGACATCGCCGACCACCTCGCCGCCCGCGGCGGCAAAGGCGGCGATGGCCGGGGTGGCCACCGGCACGCCGGGGCTCACCACCAGCATCGCGCAGCCGGCAAAGATGGCGGCGGTCAGCGGGCCGCACACCAGTTCGGCGGCGGGGACGTCGCGGGCGAGGTCGGCGGCGTGCGGCGGCGTGGCGCGGGTGTCGGCCACGCGCACGACGGCGCCCTGCGCCGCCAGCCAGCGCGCGGTGGCGAGGCCGGTTTCACCGAGGCCGATCACGCAGACCGGCTTGCCTTGAAGTTGCAGAGCGGCGGCCATGGTCTTATCTCAGCTTGAGGGTGGAGAGGCCGGCCAGCACCAGCATCATGGTGATGATCCAGAAGCGCACGACGACCTGCGTCTCCTTCCAGCCCTTGAGTTCGTAATGGTGGTGCAGCGGCGCCATGCGGAACACGCGCTTGCCGGTCAGCTTGAACGAGGCGACCTGGATCATCACCGACAGCGCTTCGGCCACGAACAGGCCGCCCATCACCGCCAGCACGATCTCCTGCCGCACGATCACCGCCACCGTGCCGAGCGCGGCGCCCAGCGCCAGCGCGCCGACATCGCCCATGAAGACCTGGGCCGGATAGGCGTTGAACCACAAAAAGGCGAGGCAGGCGCCGCAAATGGCGGCGCAGAACACCACGACTTCGTGCGCGCCGGGGATATGCGGCAGGGCCAGATAATGCGAAAAGCCGGAGTGGCCGGCGACGTAGGCGAACACCGCCAAGGCGGCAGCCACCATCACGACCGGCATGGCGGCCAGTCCGTCCAGCCCGTCGGTCAGGTTGACCGCGTTGGAGGTGCCGACGATGACGAAATAGGTCAGCGCGCAGAAGCCGATCGCGCCGAAGGGATACACGATGTGCTTGAAGAAGGGCACGATGAATTCGGTGCTGGCCGGCAGCGCGGCCGTGCCGGTCAGCAGCACGCCGGCGCCGATGGCGATCAGCGATTGCCAGAACATCTTGGCGCGGGCCGACAGGCCTTTGGGGTTCTTGTACACCACCTTGCGGTAGTCATCGACGAAGCCGATCACCCCGGTGCCAAGGGTCACGACCAGCAGCAGCCACACGTAGACGTTGGACAGGTCGGCCCACAGCAGCGTGGTGATGCCGATCGACAGCAGGATCAGCACGCCGCCCATGGTGGGGGTGCCGGCCTTGACCAGATGGGTCTGCGGTCCGTCGGTGCGCACGGCCTGGCCGACCTTGAGTTCGGTCAGGCGGCGGATCACCCACGGGCCGAGCTGCAGGCCGATGGCGAGCGCGGTCAGGCACGCCAGCACCGCGCGCAGCGTGATGTAGTTGAGGACGTTGAAGGCCCGGACGTATTGTCCGAGCCAGTCTGCAAGCCAAAGTAACAAAACAGCTCCCTGAATGATGTTTTTGCCTGCCGGTCATGGCCGGCAGTTGTTGCCGGGCGGTTCCACCGGAACCGTTCCCGTATCGTGCCTAGGTTTCCTGACGGGTCAGTACATCCACCGCCCGTTCCATTTTCATGAAGCGCGAGCCTTTCACCAGCACCGTGGCGTCTGCCGGCACCCCGGCCAGCGCGGCGGCCAGCGCGTCGAAACCGGCGCAGGCGGTCGCGCCGGGGCCGAACGCGGCGGCGGCGAGGGCGGCATTCTCCCCCAGTGTCAGCAGGCGGTCGATACCGCTGGCGCGGGCGAACTCGCCGATTTCGCGGTGCAGCGCCGGCGCGGCCTCGCCCAGCTCGCCGATGTCGCCGAATACCAGCCATTTCTCGCCCGGCTGGGCCGCCAGCACGTCGATGGCGGCGCGCACCGAGTCCGGGTTGGCGTTGTAGCTGTCGTCGATCACCGCCGCGCCGTTGGCGGCGGTCTTGCGCGCCAGCCGGCCCTTCACCCCGCCAAAGGCGGCCAAGCCGCGGGCGATGGCCGCCGGCGGAACATCCATCTGCAGCGCGACGGCGGTGGCGGCCAGCGCATTGCGCACCATGTGCTCGCCCGGCACCGCCAGCACTGTGTCGAACTCGCCGGCCGGTGTCGCGATGCGGAGGCGGCTTTCGCCGGCGTCGAGCCGCACCGACGCGGCGCGCACGTCGCCGTGCTGCAGGCCGAAGCTCACCACCCGGCGTGCGCCGGCCGCGGCACGGAACAACGCGGCGTTGGGGTCGTCGGCGTTGATGACGGCGACGCCGTCGTCGGCGAGGCCGGCGAAGATTTCCGCCTTGGCGCGGGCCACGTCGGCCACGCTGCCGAAATGGCCGACGTGGGCGCGCTGGGCGTTGTTGACCAGCGCCACGGTCGGCCGGGCCAGACCGGACAGATAGGTCAGCTCACCGTGGTGGTTCATCCCCATCTCGATCACGGCGGCGCGATGGGCCGGGTTCAGGCGCAGCAGCGTCAGCGGCATGCCGATGTCGTTGTTGAGGTTGCCCTCGGTGGCGAGCACGGCGTCGCCATCCCATTGCTCGGTCAGGATCGCGCGCAGCATCTCCTTGACCGTGGTCTTGCCGTTGGAACCGGTGATGCCGGCCAGCGGCAGGGTAAAGCGGGCGCGCCACGCGGCGCCGAGCTGGCCCAGCGCGATGCGGGTGTCGGCCACCTTGACGAGGCTGGCGCCGGGCAGGTCGAAATCGCAGCGCACCAGCGCGCCGGCAGCGCCCCGGCTCAGCACGTGGGCGACGAAGTCGTGCGCGTCGAAGTGCTCGCCCTTGAGCGCGACGAACAGGTCGCCGGGCCGGACCGCGCGGCTATCGGTGACGACGCGGCCGAATTCGGCGTCCGGGCCGGTGTGGATGCCGAACAGTGCGCGGGCGGCGGCGGACAGGGTCAGCATGCTCATGCCGGCTCCTTCCAGCCGGCCAGCGCGGCTTCGGCTTCGCGGAAATCGCTGAAGGGCTGCTTTACGCCCCGGATGTCCTGGTATTCCTCGTGGCCCTTGCCGGCGATCAGAATCACGTCGCCGGCGCGGGCGTGGGCGACCGCCCAGCCGATGGCGGCGCGGCGGTCGGCGTCGATGTGGCCGGTCGTGGCCATGCCGGCGGTGATGTCGGCGATGATCTGCCCGGGCTCTTCGCTGCGCGGATTGTCGCTGGTGACCACCGCCACGTCGGCCAGCCGCGCGGCGATTTCGCCCATCATCGGGCGTTTGCCGCGGTCGCGGTCGCCGCCGCAGCCGAATACGCAATACAGGCGCGCGCCGGCCGGGCGGATGGCCGCCAGCGTTTCCAGCCCCTTTTCCAGCGCGTCCGGCGTGTGGGCGTAATCGACCACCACCAGCGGCCGGTCGCCGCCGCCGACTTTCTCCATCCGGCCGCGGGCCGGTTCGATCCGGCCCAGCACGCGGCAGGCGTCCGCCAGCGGCACGCCGTTGGCGCACAGGGTGGCGAGGCAGGCCATCAGGTTGGCGGCGTTGAAGCGGCCCAGCAGCCCGCTGTCGATCGTGCCCTCGCCCCACGGGGTGATGACGCGCAGATGCAGGCCGGTCAGGCTGGCGGTGAGTTCAAGCGGGTGGACGTCGCCGGCCTCGAGGCCGTAGCTGATGACCTGCCCGGCTTCGGCGCGCGCGGCGAGTTCCAGCCCGAACGCGTCGTCGATGTTGACGACGGCGTGGCGCAGCCCTTCCCAGTGGAACAGCCTTTCCTTGGCGCTGCCGTAGTCGGCCATGCTGCCGTGGTAGTCGAGGTGGTCGCGGGTCAGGTTGGTGAACACGGCGGTGCCGAAGGGCACGCCGTTGATGCGGAACTGGTCGAGGCCGTGGCTGGACACTTCCATGGCCACCACCTGCGCGCCCTGCTGCCGGAAGCTGGCCAGCTGCTGCTGCACCGTGACCGGGTCGGGCGTGGTGTGGGTGGTGGTTTCGAGCCGGCCGTACAGGCCGTTGCCGACGGTGCCGATCAGCGCGGCCTCGTGGCCGAGCAGGGTCCACGCCTGGGCCAGCCAGTGGGTGATCGAGGTCTTGCCGTTGGTGCCGGTCACGCCGATCACGGTCATGGCCTTGCCGGGTTCATCCAGCAGCTGCGCCGCGACGATGCCGGCGCGTTCGCGCAGCTGCGGCACCGGCAGGTTGGGGACGGCCCAGTCGGCCTGCCAGACGAAACCGCCGGCCGGGTCCCACAGCACGGCGGCCGCGCAGTGCGCGATGGCGTCGGCGATATAGTCGCGGCCGTCGGCATACTCGCCGCGGCAGGCGAGAAAAACGTCGCCGGGGCGGACGCGACGGCTATCGGCCTGGATCTGGCCTGCGACGGGGCCGAGCTGTTCGAGTGCGTCCGGGTTCCAGTCCGGCAGCGGCGTCATGCGGCTTTTCATGTCTCTTCTTTCACTTCCGGCGCCAGATGGGCCGGGAACAGCGTGTTGTGGGTCGGTGCGTCCGGTTCGACGCCGAGCATGCGCAGGCTGCCAGTCATCACGTTGCTGAACACCGGGGCGGCCGACACGCCGCCGTAGTAGCCGCCGCCGCTGGTGTCCGGCTCGTCCAGCATCACGGCGACGATCAGCCGCGGCCGGGTCGACGGGGCGAAGCCGACAAAGGACGAGATGTACTTGTTGGGGGCGTAGCCGCGGCCGTCGAGCTTGTGCGCGGTGCCGGTCTTGCCGGCGACGTTGAAGCCGAGTACCTGGGCGCGGATGGCGGTGCCGCCCGGCTCGGTGACGCGGGTCAGCATCTGGTTGACCAGTCGCGCGCTGTCGGCGCTGACGATGCGCTTGCCCGGCATCGGCCGGTCGAGCTTGGTGAAGGACACCGGCAGCAGGGTGCCGTCGTTGGTGAACATGGTGTAGGCCCGCGCCAGCTGCAGCAGGCTGACCGAGATGCCGTGGCCGTAGCTCATCGTGGCCTGCTCGATCGGCCGCCAACTGTGGTAGGGGCGCAGCCGGCCGGCGGCCTCGCCGGGGA
>JASLDQ010000296.1 GCA_030151505.1 Chromobacteriaceae bacterium | reverse complement strand
GTCGTGCCGCGCGGGCGTTTTTTTGCGAGGAATGGTGATTCAAAAGCGGCCGGAACGACCGTCTGCAACGGTCGCTATTTTAACCGACAGCTTCCGCTCTCCCATCAACGCGCACCCGCGCCGCCAGGCGGGCAAGCGGGGCGCGGGTGCGCGTTGATGGGCGAGCGGAAGCTGTCGGTTACAATAGCGTCCTTTGCAGACGGTCGTTCCGGCCGCTTTTGCATCTCCATTCCTCGCAAAAAAACGCCCGCGCGGCACGACAGGCTTATGCACATCCACATCCTCGGCATCTGCGGCACGTTCATGGGCGGTCTCGCAGTGCTCGCGCGCGGCGCGGGCCACACCGTGACGGGTTGCGACGCCGGCGTCTATCCGCCGATGAGCACGCAGCTCGAGGCGCAAGGCATCCGTCTGATCGAGGGTTACGACGCGGACCAGTTGAACGGCCCGAACGCGGACCTGTTCGTGATCGGCAACGTGGTCTCGCGCGGCAACCCGCTGATGGAAGCGATCCTCGACCGCGGTCTGCCTTATGTGTCCGGCCCGCAGTGGCTGGGCGAGCATGTGCTGAACGGCAAGTGGGTGCTGGCGGTGGCCGGCACCCACGGCAAGACCACCACCAGCTCGATGCTGGCGTGGATACTGGAAGACTGCGGGCTGGCACCGGGCTTCCTGATCGGCGGCATTCCGGAAAACTTCGGCGTGTCGGCGCGCCTGCCGGGCGAGCCGGCGCTGGAGAAGGGCGGCGTGAGCCCCTTCTTCGTGATCGAGGCCGACGAGTACGACACCGCCTTCTTTGACAAGCGCAGCAAGTTCGTTCACTACCGCCCGCGCACCGCCGTGCTCAACAACCTCGAGTTCGACCATGCCGACATCTTCGCCGATCTGGCCGCCATCGAAACCCAGTTCCACCATCTGGTGCGGACCGTGCCGGGGCAGGGGCTGATCGTCGCCAACGGCCGCGAGGCCAGTCTGGACCGCGTGCTCGAACGCGGCTGCTGGACTCCGGTCGAGCGCTTTGGCGTGGCGGCCGGCTGGCAGGCCGGCGCGGCCGATGCCGACGGCAGCTTCGATGTGCTGCTCGACGGCGCGGTGCAGGGGCGGGTGGAGTGGAGCCTGATGGGCGAGCACAATCGCCTTAACGCGGTGGCCGCGATTGCCGCCGCCCGCCATGCCGGCGTGACAGTCAAGGACGCAATCGCCGCGCTGGGGCGCTTTTGCAACGTCAAGCGCCGGATGGAGGTCAAGGGGGTGGCCGGCGGCGTGACGGTCTACGACGATTTCGCCCACCATCCGACCGCGATCGCCACCACCGTCGCCGGCCTGCGCGCCAAGGTGGGGGCGGCACGCATCCTCGCCGTGCTGGAGCCGCGTTCTAACACGATGAAGCTCGGCACGATGAAGGCCGAGCTGCCTACCAGCCTCAGGGACGCTGATCGCGTCTACGGCTACGCCGGCGGGTTGGGCTGGGATCTGGGCGCGGCGCTGGCGCCCTTGGGCGACAAGGCTGCGAGTTTCGACGACCTGACGGCGCTGGTGGCCGCGGTGGCGAGCGAGGCGCGGCCGGGCGACCAAGTGCTGGTGATGAGCAACGGCGGCTTTGGCGGGGTGCACCAGAAACTGCTGGACGCGCTGGCGGGGTAAGCTGGCCGAAAGCAAAACGGGCGGCCATCAGGCCGCCCGTTTTGCTTTCGGTTGGATTTTTGTTCTGCCGCATCCGCAATGCGGCCAGGAACCGCTGATCCCCCGTTCATGCCTCCAATATATGGCGGGCTGTTTCGAGGTGTTAAGAAGCCGGTTGTCTGGGCCCGGCGCGTTAGCCGGGCGAGTTCCGGCTTCGCCTCGAAACGGTGCGGCAAGACGGGAACTCGAAGGACGGTGTGACCGGGGGCGCCTTTAACTTTGGTGAAGCAAAGAAAGGAAGTCGCCTGCAGGCGAAAAGGGCCGTGCGGTTTCAAGCGGGGGGTAATGCGCTGCGCTTATTGTCTCTTACACAGTGGGCGCGCAGGGCGCGCTGACCGCTCAGGTGCGCGCGAGCAGACCTTCGCGGTGGCGGCGAAACACATAGGTGTCCCAAGCCTCGCGGCCGGCTTCGTCGAGCGCACCCTCGCGCAGGCGGGCAATGGCCCAGCCGTCCTGCACCGCTTCGATGGTGACCGGCAGATGCAGCAGCAGCGGCAACATCGCCTCCGGGGCCAGCGCCAGCCACCCGGCCGCACCGACGGCGGGCAGCGCGTCGGTGGCAAAGGCGATCGCGTCCAGCCCGATCCGGGCGGGGCAGGGCGGCGGCAGACCGTCCGCGCGGGTGCTGAGGTTGAGAGAGAGAGTGAGGTCGAGCTTGGCTTCCAGTCGGGCGATGGCCGGGTCGGCATGCCCGCCGGACTGCGCGGCGCCCAGCACCGCCAGCAGCAGGCGGTTTTCCGCTCGTGCCCGTTCGGGCGGCAGACCGGCCTCCCCACTCCAGGCCAGCGGCAGCCGGGTGTCGAAGGTGGCGCAGTCGAGCGCGGGGGTGGCGCCGGACATGGTCAGACCTCGCCGAACAGGCGCGCCACGCCTTCCAGCCCGACGAAGCGCAGGCTGACGTCGGCGTGCTGGCGCACGATGGGCTTGGGATGCATGCCGATGCCCAGTCCGGCGGCGGCCAGCATCTTGAGATCGTTGGCGCCGTCGCCCATGGCAATGGTCTGGTCCGGACGCAGGTTCAGCTCGTCGCGCAGCTTGACCAGCCAGTCGGCCTTGGCCTGAGCGTCGACGATGTCGCCCACCAGCCGGCCGGTCAGGCGGCCGCCGACCACCTCAAGCGTGTTGGCGACGGCGTAGTCCAGCCCGAGCTGCTCGCGCAGGCGGTCGGTGAAGTGGGTGAAGCCGCCGGAAATCAGCAGGGTCTTGACGCGGTTCTTTTTGCACAGCGCGATCAGCTCTTCCGCGCCGTCCATCAGTTGCAGGCGTTCATCGTAGACCCGGTGCAGCGCCGCTTCCTCCAGGCCTTCCAGCAGGGCGACGCGCTGGCGCAGCGATTCGGCGAAATCGATCTCGCCGGCCATCGAGCGCGCGGTGATGGCGGCCACCTGCGGCTTCACCCCGATCATGTCGGCGATCTCATCGATGCACTCGATCTTGATCATGGTCGAATCCATGTCGCTGACCAGCAGGCCGAAGTCGGCCAGCGCCCGCCCGTAGGGGATGAAGGCGAAGTCGAGCGATTCGGCCTCGCAGTAGTCGGCGACCGCGCTGCGGCCGGCCGGGTCGGCATCGCGCAGGCACCATGCCTGCGGGGTGATCTGCTCGACCGGATTGGCGCGGGCCAGGGTGGACAGGGCTTGCAACTGGGCGGGGCTGACGGCGGGAGCCTGGACGACGAGATTGAACGACATGATCTGGTGTGGGTGGAGGTGACGGGCCATTGTAGCGCAGCGGCAGGCGCTGTTGCGCCGCACGATCCGCCAGTCCGGCGCGGAACCGGGGTGGTTCGCGCCGGATCGGCGACCGGATCAGCCGACCTTGAACTGCGTCACCAGCGCGTGCAGGCGGCCCGAGGCGAAGGAAGTGTGCTGGGTGCTGCGGCCAGTTTCGCTCAGCACCTGGTCGATCGACTGCGCCGCCGCGCCGACCTGCGCGGCCTTGTCGTTGTGGTGGCGGCTGGTGGTGGCGATGGCGTCGATGGCCTGGAACAGCTGTTCGACCAGCCGGTGGACTTCGCCGTTGTCGCCGGCGGCCTCCTCGGCCAGGCGCAGGCCGTCCTCCATCTCGCGCATGCCGTTGCCCATGCTGCTGGCCGCGCCGCTGGCCTGGCGCTGCACCGCTTCGATCATGCCGCGGATGTCCTCGGTGGCCGTGCTGGTGCGTTCGGCCAGCTTGCGCACCTCGTCGGCCACCACGGCAAAGCCGCGGCCGGTTTCGCCGGCGCGCGCCGCCTCGATGGCGGCGTTGAGCGCGAGCAGGTTGGTCTGGTCGGCGATGTCGCGGATCACCGACACCACCCGGCCGATCTCGGTCGTGCTGGTTTCGAGCTCGTTGAGCGTGCGGGTGGAGGCGGCCACCGAGTCGCGGATGCCCTGCGAGCGCGAGCGCACCAGCGTGACCTGCTCGGCCGCATTTTCCATCATCGACTGCATCTGCCGCTTCATCTCGCTGGCGGACAGGCTGGCGTCGTCGATCTCGCGCATCTGCTGCTTGAGCGATACCAGCATGTCGTCCATCAGCGACAGCACCGTGTCGGCCGTCTGGCGGGTGTGTCGGTGGCCGCTTTCCAGGTGCCGGTTGGACGCGCTCAGCTCGGTCGAGGTATGGATCACCCGCCGCACGATGCCTTCCAGATTGTCGATGAAGCTGTTGAACCACTGTGCCATGACGGTCAGCTCGTCCGGCTTGTGGCTGCCGCGGTCCAGCCGCTGGCGCAGGTCGCCGTCGCCTTCGGCGATCGAGCGCACCATGCGGATCATCTCGCGGATGCGTTCCGTGATGGGACGGGTGCCGAAGCGGTAGAACAGGAATGCACCGCTCAAGTGCAGCGACAGGTTCAATGCACCGTAAAGCAGCGGCGACAGGTCCAGCTCGTACGACAGGAAGGTGGCGAATCCCCAGGTCCACAGCATGATCCACAGGTAGAGCCGGGTCAGGCGGTAGCTCGACGGCCGCTGCCGGTAGACTTCTTCCAGATCCGCTTCGCACATCATCCCCCAGGTGTCGGGCGATCCCGGCAGCTGGAAAGTCACGCCGCGGCCGATCACCGGCACGTGGCGGTAGTCGGAGTAACCGGGGTAGGTGACGAACAGGTTCTCGCCCTTGCGGATGGTCTCGCGCACGCCCGGGTGCAGCCGGCCGGTGGCGGGGTCGTTGAACACCAGTTCCAGTTCGGTGTGCTGCCGCACCCTGACGGTGCCGAACGCCGTGCGCACGCCGTCCTTGAGGTTGTCGCCCAGCGAGAAGGTGTTGTCCTCGAAGCGCGAGCGCGACAGGGCCGTGCCGGGCTGGATGGCGGGGTCGAACACCGGCTTGGCCATGAACAGGTAGTTGTCGCCGGATTCGTGAAAGATGTGCCCGGCCTCGCGCTGGATCAGGTCGCCGACCACATCGTTCGGCACGCGCGCGCATACCGCGCCGACCGCTTTGCCTTCGCGCAGCACCGGCTGGTAGAACATCAGCGTCATCGCGTCGTGGAACTGCGAGCTGGACGGTCCCAGCCGCGCGGTGACTGGGTCGGAGTAGGGGCCGTGCAGGAAGCGCGTCTGCGTACCTCGGGTGACGGCCTTGGCCGGCAGGTCGGCCTGTCCGGTCCGGTCGGAGGCGCTCGATTCGAGCACCTTGCCTGACAGGTCGATGACGAACAGCTCGGAGCAGTCCGGCATCAGCTGCCGGCGGTGCGCCAGCGCGCCGGCGTCGATGACGGGAAAGCGCGGGGCGAAATCGGCCGCCAGCGAGTCCAGCTGCAGCCATTGCTCGTTGGCCCATTGGGTCAGCAGGTTGACCCGGGTGGCGGCGATGCCGCAGAACACCTGCTCGAGCGCCGGGTAGCGGTAGGCGTTGAGCCGGCAGCTCCAGCGCATGGCGAGCTTGCCGGTCTTGCCAAACCACGGCAGCCAGTGTTTCTCTTGAGGCGACAGTGCCATTGCGACGCTCTGAAGGGGCGTATCCATGGGCTTTCCCTTTTTGTTGTCATTGTCATCAAACGCGCGATGATATTAATCAAGCAAGATGAGTGCCCGGAAATGGTGCGCCCTCAGGCCGGCGTGCCTCCTTCCGCGGTTGTGGTAGAATCGCGCCCGTTTTATCGGCCGTATCCGAACGGACACGGCTGCGGGCCTGTAGCTCAGTCGGTTAGAGCAGAGGACTTAGCGGAACGAGCCTAAACACCGGGCAACCGGGGCATGGCGAGTTTCCAATGGGTTGCCTGTCGTCAAGTTCGCTCTGGCGGCAGGTAGAACTGGTCAAAGTCGGTGAAAGCTAATTCCTGTGGGAGATGCCGATACCGAGCCAAGCTTCCGGCGGTATGGAAGAAGGTGTAGAGACTAGACGGCCAGCCTGTAACGGGAAGGTATAGTCCAGACCACAAACCCGAAAGGGGCGGCGAAAGCCGTAGTGGTAAGCATAATCCTTTGGTCGAGGGTTCGAGCCCCTCCGGGCCCACCAACATCAAAAAGCCAACCGCTACGGTTGGCTTTTTTCATGTGCTCCCGCTTTCCGGCGCCTCGTCCAGACGTGGCGGCCTTGCGCGCGATGGCCCCGCTCTTTCGCCAATCGGATGCATTCAATCGGACGAGGTGCGCTTCCGGTGCGGGACGGAGGGCGGCATGACGGTGCGCTGATGATGTCCGTTCACCAGCGGGATTCCGGCAGACCAAGGCTATTGCATTCAACAAATGATAGTTGTTATCATTTGTTGAATGAAAAACACACCCTCAGCCCGGCAGCCCTCCTTGCCGGGCACCCCGGTCATGACGGTGGAGCTGCGAAGCCAGGAGCTCTTTCGCGACCGGCGCGAAATCCTGATCGAGCATGCGAACGAGATTTACCGTCT
>JASLDQ010000286.1 GCA_030151505.1 Chromobacteriaceae bacterium | reverse complement strand
GGTCGGAGCGGCCGGTGGAGGCGGCACACCGGCTATCTGGTCTGCAGGCCGGCGTCCGGGCCCGTCGCGTCCGGACATGGACGAGAGTCGGCAGCCCGCGTTGCCAGAATGCAAATCCAGGTTCAGTTGCCGGGACTCGGGGATTACGCGGCGGCCGCCGCGAGGAGTTCTTCCCGTGTCAGCAGGAACACGAAGCCATCCCCGCCCGAGGTCTCCATCCAGGTGAACGGCAGTTCCGGATAGGCCGCTTCCAGCGCGTCGCGATTGTGGCCGATTTCCACCACCAGCACGCCGCAGGGATTGAGGAAGCGGGGGGCGGCGGCCAGGATTTGGCGGGTGATGTCCAGCCCGTCCTCGCCCGAGCCGAGCGACATTTCCGGTTCGTGCAGGTATTCGTCCGGCAGCGCGGCGACCGAGTCGGCGTCGACATACGGCGGGTTGGAGATGATGAGGTCGTAGGTTTTGCCTTCCACGGCGGTGAACAGGTCGGACTGGATCAGTTCGATCCGGTCTTCCAGCGCATAGCGTTCGACGTTGATCGCCGCCACTTCCAGTGCGTCGGGCGACAGGTCGATCGCGTCAACCGCCGCGTCCGGGTAAGCGTCAGCCAGCAGTACGGCGAGGCAGCCGGAACCGGTGCATAGGTCCAGCGCGGTATGCACCAGCTCCGGGTGCTGGATCCACGGCTCCAGCGCGTCGGGCAGCAATTCGGCGATGAAGGAGCGCGGCACGATGGTGCGCTCGTCCACATAGAAGCGGTAGTCGCGCAGCCAGGCTTCGTGGGTGAGGTAGGCGGCCGGCACGCGGTCGCGTGCGCGGCGCTCGAGGATGTCGAGCACGTCGGCGATTTCGCCCGGCAGCAGGCGGGCGTCGAGCAGGGCGTCGAAGCGTTCGATCGGCAGCTTGAGCGTGTGGGCGATCAGCCAGGCGGCCTCGTCCCAGACGTTGTCGTTGCCGTGGCCGTAGAACAGGCCGGCTTCGGTGAAGCGGCTGATGGCAAAGCGGAGGCAGTCGCGGATGGTGACGAGGTGATGCGGGGCTTGGGCGAACATGGGGCAATCCGGAAAAAGTAAAACGCGGAAGCGCTGTCTGCCGCGACGGAGTGTCGCAGCCGGCCTCGCTTCCGCGCGGGAGTCGAAAGAGGATTAGAACGGCAGCTCGGCGTCGGTTTCGGCGACCAGCACCTTGCGGAAATCTTCCTGAATGCGCAACAGGGCGGCTTCGTCGTCGGCCTCGAAGCGCAACACGATCACTGGCGTGGTGTTGGAGGCGCGTGCCAGACCAAAGCCGTCCGGGTATTCCACCCGCAGGCCGTCCAGCGTGATGATCTCGCTGGCGCCGTCGAATCTGGCGTTCTGCTGCAGCCGCTCGATCAGCGCATAGTTTTCGCCTTCCTTGAGCTTGATGTTCAGTTCCGGCGTGCTGATCGAGTTGGGCAGGGCATTGAGCAGTTCGGACGGATCGTCCACCTGCGACAGGATTTCCAAGAGGCGCGCACCGGCATACATGCCGTCGTCGAAGCCGTACCAGCGTTCCTTGAAGAACACGTGGCCTGACATTTCGCCCGCCAGCAGCGCGCCGGTTTCCTTCATCTTGGCCTTGATGAAGCTGTGGCCGGTGCGGGCCATGATCGGCTCGCCACCCATCTCGCGAATCCACGGGGCCAGATTGCGGGTGGATTTGACGTCGAAGATCACCTTGGCGCCGGGGTTGCGGCTCAGCACGTCGCCGGCGAACAGCATCAGTTGGCGGTCCGGATAGATGATGTGGCCGTCCTTGGTGACCACGCCCAGGCGGTCGCCGTCGCCGTCGAAGGCCAGGCCGAGTTCGGCGTCGGTGGTCTGCAGCGCCTTGATCACGTCCTGCAGGTTCTTCGGTTGGGACGGGTCAGGGTGATGGTTGGGGAAGGTACCGTCCACGTCGCAGAACAGCTCGCGCACGCGGCAGTCCAGCCGGCGGTACAGCACCGGCGCGAAGGCGCCCGGCACGCCGTTGCCGCAATCCACCACGATATTCATCGGACGGGACAGCTTGATGCTGGAGGTGATGCGCTCGAGGTAGGCTTCGATGATGTCGTGGGTGCGGTAGCCGCCTTCGCCGCTGGCCAGATCCTTGGTTTCGATGCGGCGGTACAGGGCCTGGATCGCGTCGCCCGACAGGGTCTCGCCGGCCAGCATCATCTTCAGACCGTTGTATTCCGGCGGGTTGTGCGAGCCGGTCACCATCACGCCGGACAGGGTGCCGAGTTCGTGCGCGGCGAAATAGAGCATCGGCGTGGCGACGCGGCCGACGTCGATCACGTCGATGCCGGCGGCGCGCAGGCCGGCGGACAGCGCGTCCGACAGTTCCGGGCCCGACAGGCGGCCGTCGCGGCCTATGCACACGGCCTTGACCCCACGGGCTTGCGCTTCGGAGCCGATGGCCTGGCCGATGCGGGTAACGGCTTCGGGTGTCAGCGTCTTGCCGACGATGCCGCGAATGTCGTAAGCCTTGAAAATTTCCTTGTGGAGTCTGGTCATGGCGCTTGCTGAACCTCGATTTGATGAATGGATGAATGGAGTGCGGCGCTGACAAAAGCCTGTGCGGTGTTGTCGTGCCGTCACTCTAGTATGGGCAGGGCAGGCGGCAAGGCGGAGAAGCCTTATGGCTCGGCCCGCTGCAGGCGGCACAGGCGGGGCTTCTGATCAAATCGCGATGCGCCGGCCGGCACTTGGCACGGCCCCGTGCCCCGGGGCGAGGACTGGTGTTTATGTCGACAGCCGGCCGGTGAGCGCCACGAGTTGTTCGAGCTTGGTCTTGGCCGCGCCGCTGTCGATGGTGCGGCGGGCGGTGTCGACGCCTTCTGCCAGCGAATCGGCCAGACCGGCCACATAGATGGCCGCACCGGCATTGAGGCAGACGATGTCGCGGGCCGGGCCGGCTTTGCCGGCCAGTACGTCCAGCAGGATGGCGCGCGAGTCTTCCGGGCCACTGGCCTTGATGTCGGCAATCTCGCAGTACTCCATGCCGTAGTCGCGCGGGTCGATTTCGAACTCGCGGATCCAGCCGTCTTTGAGTTCCGCCACCAGCGTCTTGCCGGTGAGGGTGATTTCGTCCAGCCCGTCGTGGCCATTGACCACCAGCGCGCGGTTGATGCCGAGGTTCTTCATCACCCGCGCCTGGATGCCGACCAGATCGGGGTGGAACACGCCCATCAGCTGGTTGTCGGCGGCAGCCGGGTTGGTCAGCGGGCCGAGGATGTTGAAGATCGTCCGCACCCCCAGTTCGCGCCGCACCGGGGCAACGTACTTCATCGCGGTATGGTGATTGGGAGCGAACATGAAGCCGATGCCGATTTCGTCGATGCAGCGGCCGACGGCTTCCGGCGTCAGGTTGAGATTGATGCCGAGCGCCTCGATCACGTCGGCGCTGCCGGAGCTGGACGATACCGAACGGCCGCCGTGCTTGGCCACCCGCGCGCCGGCGGCGGCGGTGACGAACGTGGATGTGGTCGAGATGTTGAAAGTGTGGGCGCCATCGCCGCCGGTGCCGACGATGTCGACCAGAT
>JASLDQ010000227.1 GCA_030151505.1 Chromobacteriaceae bacterium | reverse complement strand
CCGCTACGCCGACGCCCTGCCGACCTACTGGCTGGGCTGCGTTGCCGCCGCCCTGTTGTGGTTCTCCAGCCTGGGCTTCTTCGCCGGCAAGCTCGCACCGCTGTTCGCCCGCCCGGTCAGCTGGCGAGTGCTCGACAGCGTAGTGGGGCTGGTGCTGTGTGCCACGGCGGTCCATCTGGTGACCGCCTTCGGCTGATCTCGCCCGCGCCAAAACAAACGGCCACTGCCTTACAGGCAGTGGCCGTTTGTTTTGGCGGTAATGCCGCCGGGTGGCGCGCGGATTTATTCGATGCGCCAGCTCGGACTGCGGCTTTCAAAGAACGCCTTCACGCCCTCCATCTGCTCGGCCGAGCCGATCAGCCCCACCGCCCGGTCGCGCTCGACCATCAGCCTTTCCTCGAAGCGTTCCAGGCAGCCTTCCTGCATCAGCCGCTTGGCCAGCCGGGCGGCATGCGGCGCGGTATGACTGGCCTGCTCCGCCACCGACAAGGCGACAATCTTGGCGAAACCGGCATCGACCACTTCGTCGACCAGACCGATGCGCTCGGCCCGCTCGGCTCCGACCGACTCGCCGGTCAGCACCAGACGCTTGGCCCAGCCATCGCTGACCAGCTCGCCGAGCCGCTGGGTAACGCCGCTGCACGGCATCATGCCCAGCCGACCCTCGGGCACTGCCAGCTCGGCCTGCCTCTCGGCAACCCGCACGTCGCACGCCAGAGCCAGCCCCAAGCCGCCCCCCAAGGCGAAGCCGTTGATGGCGGCGATGGTCAGGCCGTCGAAATGCGTGATCGCCAGCACGGTACGCACCAGCGCTTTCAGCAAGGGATCCGCCCGGCTGGGGTTGCCGTCGTGAAACTGGTTGAGGTCGGCGCCGGCCGAAAAGAACTGGTCGCCCGCCCCGGTCAGCACCACGGCCCGAACGTGCGCGTCCTGATTCAGCTCATTCAGTTTTTCTTCCAGCGCATTGAGTATCTGGACGGTGAGTGCGTTTACGGGTGGATTGGTCAGCGTCAGGATCGCCGTCTTGCCGAGGTGTTCGACAATGAGCGGATAGGTCGTGGGCATGGAGCACTCTCGCTGCTGATCGGACAAAAAACCCCTGCGGCCCGCAGGTGGCGACAAGCCGGTTACAATCGCCGGCGATATGGTTTTTATAGTCGAAACATGCCCGAATACAGCTTCGTAGCGCTTTTTCTTGTCGGCCTTCTGGGCGGCGGCCACTGCATCGGCATGTGCGGCGGCATCGTCACCGCCCTGCAACTGCAGTTACCCGCCCGCCGCGCACGCTGGCCCTTTCTGCTTGGCTACAACGCCGGCAGGCTGGCCAGCTATAGCCTGATCGGTTTCCTGGTCGGCGCCATCGGCGGGCTCGGGCTGGAGACCCTGGGCACTCGCAGTGCGCAAACCGTGCTGTACGTGTTCGCCAACCTGCTGCTGCTGTTGCTGGGGCTGTATCTGGCCGGCCTGTCGGCACTGGTCACCCGGATCGAAATGCTGGGGCGGCCGCTGTGGGCGCGGCTGCAACCGGTCATGCGCACCCTGCTGCCGATCCGCTCGGTCGGACAGAGCGTGGCGGTCGGCGCATTGTGGGGCTGGATTCCGTGCGGGCTGGTCTATTCCGCCAGCCTGTCCGCCCTGGCCTCCGGCAGCGCGCTGCACGGTGCCGGCCTGATGCTGGCCTTCGGTCTGGGCACGCTCCCCAACCTGCTGGCAATGGGAGCCTTCGCCGAACTGCTCAAAACCTGGCTCCAGCGCCGGCCGGTCAGACTGACGGCGGGACTGAGCATCTGCGCGCTGGCCGGATGGCGGCTCTGGCAAGTGCTCTGGTAAGCCCCCTCGTCCAGCCACCGCAGCCATCCCCACCCGACCGCAAGCCGTCTCCGGCATCCACCCACGTGGATGCCAGCCACGCCGTTCTTGTGCGTCCTGCGCCGCCTGGCCCTGCCGATGCTGTGGCTGGATCGTATCAGCGCGGCAAACGCGCCGACGGGCCCGGACTCACCAACGCCAAAGCATCGAACACTCGCTCCGGCAGATGCTCGTACAAACGACCATGTGGTTGCCATGCCAGCGACAAGCCCGCGCCGGAACAACAGGCCTCGTGGACATCCAGCCGCCAACCGGCTTCGCCCAAACGAAAAACCCGCTCATGCGAGCGGGTTTCGAGTCCTGCCGTCACGCCGGAGTTCAGCGCCGCTTGAGCGCCAGCAGCACGGCCACGACGATGATCCCGACAAAGAACATCAGCGTCCATTCCGGCATCGACAGGCCGAGCAGGCGCCAGGTCACTTCGGCACATTCGCCGCTGCCGCGGAAGACCTTGGCCAGCATCGCGCTGAACGGCATCGTCTCCACCATGTAATCCAGGCCGGGGCCGCAAGCCGGCACCTGATCGGCCGGCAGATGCTGCAGGCGCACATGCCAGCCGGCCACGCCAGCGCCCCCAAGGGCCGCCAGTGCGACCAGCCCGCCGGCAATGCCACCGCCGGCCTTGCCGGACGGATTCCACAGCGCAGCCAGTAGCGCCAGCACGCCGACCGCCATCACCGCCACTCGCTGGAAAATGCACAAGGGACACGGCTCCAGCCCCATCACATGCTGGGCATAGAGGGCGAACGCCATCGCGCCGGCACAAGCCAGAAAAATCAGGAAAAAACCGGCCCGACGGGACGGCATCAGATCGAGCAGCACATTCGCTCCCTTGCGTGGTGAATGAAATTTGCAATGTAAACGGCCGCCGCTGCGGCCGGGCAACCGGCGACGACCGGGAGGCGCACAGGCCATCCGGCCTGCACAGCCCCTGCCCTCATTCGCCGGCGACGGTCATGCGCGAGATCAGGATCGAGCCGGTCTGCTTCGAGCCGCGCACCAGCACGTCCGCCCCCACGGCTGCGACGTCGAGGAACATCTGCTTCAAATTGCCGGCCACGGTGATTTCCTCGACCGGGTGGACGATCTGGCCGTTCTCGACCCAGAAGCCCGCCGCCCCGCGCGAGTAGTCGCCGGTGACCATATTGATGCCGTGGCCGAGCAGCTCGGTCACCAGAAGACCGGTGCCCATCGCCTTGAGCAGTTCATCGAAGCTCTCGCCGGTCGAATGGACGATCAGGTTGTGACAGCCGCCGGCATTGCCAGTGGACTGCATGCCGAGCTTGCGCGCCGAGTAGCTGGACAGGAAGTAGCCGTTGAGCACGCCGCCCTGCACCACCTCGCGCGCACGGGTGGCGACGCCCTCGTTGTCGAAGCAGCCCGACGCCAGCCCGCGGCGGATGAACGGGTCTTCGCTGATGTTGACCTTGTCGGAGAACACCGGCTGGCCGAGGCTGTCGAGCAGGAAGCTCGACTTGCGGTAGAGCGAGCCGCCGCTGACCGCCGACACGAACTGGC
>JASLDQ010000194.1 GCA_030151505.1 Chromobacteriaceae bacterium | reverse complement strand
TCATTCAGTTCGGCGCTCTCGAAACGATCGAACGCCAGCGCCAAGTAGTCCAGATGTGCCGGGAAGGAGCGGTGGAACAGGGCATTGCCCGCCTCGGTCAGCGCAATGAAGACGCTACGCCGGTCGCTGTCCGGCACCGTCCGGCTGACCAGCCCCTTGTCCAGCAGCCGGTCGACGATGCCGGTCAGCGTGCCCTTGGTGATCAGGGTCTTTTCCGACAGCTGCTTGCAGCTCATGCCCGGCGTGTTGCCCAGCGTGGCGATCACGTCGAACTGGGGCGGGGTCAGGCCGAGGCTGCGGACGTGGCTCCCGGATACCCGTTCGAACACCTGGTAGGTCCGGACCAGTTCTCGCAGCACCGGCAGGAAGGGGCGGGACTGGGTTGGCATGCTGGCATCGCTCCGGATTAAGTGTCGCCAGAATAGTTTCGGTTAGAACGAATTGACAGCGAGGCTTTTTGAACGGCTTGTTCATGAAAATCGAACATTGCCTGATGTAGAGTGCGCCCGAACGACACCGGGAGCACTACCGGATTTGATGACGCAGTAATCCGGCGTTAATTCGCAATGACTGTTTCTGAATGACTTAAGGTTTTGCTAGAATTGCCGATCGAATATTGAATAAACTGCTTTTTTAGACATTTTCGATATTTGGTCGTGGCGATCGGACTCCGTCGCTATGCGCCAATCGTTCGGGTTTCATGACGCGCCGGTTCTGCCGCTGCATCGCTACACTTCGCAAAAAAGAAACGGAGTCTTGTCTCCATGTTTGTCATTCTGGGTTACATCGTTGTGCTGGGCAGTGTGCTCGGCGGTTTCATCTCCGTCGGGGGACACGTCGCCGCACTGCTGCAACCGGCAGAACTGGTGATCATTTTCGGTTCCGGCATCGGCGCCTTCCTGGTCGCCAACGGCGGGGCGCCGATGAAGGCCACGATCAAGGCCATGCCGACCCTGTTCAAGGGCGACACCTACAACAAGGCGCTGTACATGGAGCTGTTCGCGCTGCTCTATGAAGTGCTGACCAAGGTGCGCAAGGAAGGCCTGATGTCGGTCGAAGCCGATGTGGACGCGCCGCAGGAAAGCCCGATCTTTTCGAAATACCCGATGATCCTGAAGGATCATCACGTCATCGAATTCATCTGCGATTACCTGCGCCTGATGGTCGGCGGCAACCTCAACCCGTTCGAGATCGAGAACCTGATGGACATCGAAATCGACACTCATCACCACGAAGCCAGCGTGCCGGTCGGCACCCTCGCCAAACTGGCCGACGGCCTGCCGGCCTTCGGTATCGTGGCGGCGGTGATGGGGGTGGTGCACACGATGGAATCGGTCGGCATTCCGCCGGCCGAGCTGGGCAAGCTGATTGCTGCCGCGCTGGTGGGGACGTTCCTCGGTATCCTGCTGTCTTACGGCTTCATCGCGCCGCTGTCGCAGCGACTCGAGTTCAAGGCCGGTGACGTGACCCGCGTGCTGGTCACCATCAAGGTGACGCTCCTGGCATCGCTCAACGGCTATGCACCGCAGGTGGCGGTCGAATTCGGCCGCAAGGCGCTGCAAGGCGCGGATCGTCCGAGCTTCCTCGAGCTGGAAGAGCACGTCAAAAACGCCAAGAACCGCTAACGTTCCCCTCAATACCGACGCCCGCAGTCCGCGGGCGTTGTTGCACCCGGAAGCTGAATCATGGCCGACGAATCCCAACGTCCGATAATCGTCAAACGCATCAAGAAGGGCCATGAGGGTCACCACGGCGGCGCCTGGAAAATCGCCTACGCCGACTTCATGACCGCCATGATGGCGTTTTTCCTGCTGATGTGGCTGCTGCAGTCGGTATCGCAGGGCTCGCTGCAGGGGATTTCCGAATACTTCAGCACCCCGCTCAAGGTTGCCCTGATGGGCGGCGATGCGGCGGGCGATGCCACCAGCCCGATCAAGGGCGGCGGCAAGGACATGACCCGCAAGGATGGCCAGGTCAATCGCGCCCAGGAGATGGAAGAGCGCAAGCGCGATCGTCAGGTGCTCAACAAACTGCAGCAAAAGATTGCCGCGGCCATCGAATCCAATCCCACCCTCAAGCAGTACAAGAACCAGCTGCTGCTGGAAATGACCCCCGAGGGGCTGCGGGTGCAGATCGTTGACGAAAAGAGCCGGCCGATGTTCGACTCGGGCAGCTATGCGCTGCTGCCGCACACCAAGGACATCCTGCACGAACTGGGCAAGATGCTGAACGAGGTGCCCAACCGCCTGTCCGTCTCCGGCCACACCGACGCCACTCCGTTTGCGGCGGGCGAACGCGGATATTCGAACTGGGAGCTGTCGGCCGACCGCGCCAACGCCGCCCGGCGCGAGCTGCTGCTAGGCGGGATGGCCGACAGCAAAATCCTGCGCGTGGTGGGGCTGGCGGCAGCCAGCCCGCTGGACAAGGCCAACACGCAGAATCCGATCAATCGCCGCATCGCCATCGTGGTGCTCAACAAGCAGAACGAGCAGCAGATTCTGGGCGAGGCCGCGCAGGAACAAGACGTCCCCGGCAGCAACGGCGCGGTAACGCAGGTGTCGCCGGCCGCGCCTCAGTGAGGCGCGGACTCTGGCGCCATGGGATGGCGCTGGCGCTGGGGATCCTGCTGGCCTTCGCCATCTCGGCGTCGACCGGCCTGGCCCCGATGTGGCTGGCGCCGCCGCTGATGGTGCTGACGGCACTGGGCCTGGGCCTGCGCGGGGCATGGCTGGTGTTGCACGGACTGTCCGTTCCCCTGGTGCTGGCCGCCCTCGCGCTCGACTTGCCGCCCTGGGTGTGGCTGCTGGCGCTGGCGCTGAGCTATGCCCTGTGCCGCCACGCCATTGTCGAACGGGTGCCGCTGTTCCTGTCCAGTCAGGCAGCGGTGGCGGCACTGGCCGAACGCCTGCCGCGCGGTGCCCGTTTCGTCGATCTGGGATGCGGCACCGGCAGCGTGATTTTTCCGCTGGCGCGGCTGCGGCCCGACCTGGTCGTCACCGGCATCGAAAGCGCCTGGCTGCCGTGGCTGGTCTGCCGCCTGCGCCAGCGCCGCAGCGCCGCTTGCGTGGTGTATGGCGACATCTGGCAACAGGATTGGGGGCAATTCGATGTGGTGTACTGCTACCTGTCGCCCGCGCCGATGCTGCGGGTCGCCGCCCGGTTTCACCAGCAGGCCGGGCCCGGGGCCTGGCTGATCAGCAATACTTTCGGCATTGAAAACCAGCCGCCCGAGACTACCGTCAAATTGCACGATGCGATGGATTCCGAACTCCTGATCTGGACGCACAAAGAATGAAACGCGCCGATATCGAACGCCTTGCCGCCCAGACCCTGCCGGTGATGGGTTTCACTTCCTCCTCGCTGCAGCAGATGCAGGCTGGCAACGTCGACCGCATCAACGTGTCCGACATCGCCAACGTCGTCCTGCACGATCCCCTGCTGGTGTTCCAGCTGCTGCGCCACATCGCCCGGCTCGACCGCGTCCGCACCCTGGCCGAAACCGCCAGCGTCGAGCATGCGCTGATGCTGGTCGGCGTCGACCCCTTCTTCGCCGATTTCGCCAAGGCGCGCTCCATCGACAACTGGCCCGGCATTACCCCGTCGCGCAAGTACACCGTGGCCGCCCTGCTGGCGCGCGGACGGCTGGCGGCCATGCTGGCCAAGGAATGGCTGTCGAAGATCGAGGAATACAAGGTCGAGGAATATTTCACCGCCGCCTTGCTCT
>JASLDQ010000183.1 GCA_030151505.1 Chromobacteriaceae bacterium | reverse complement strand
CTGATGTGCTTTGGCGAGGGACTGTCGTTCGCGGTGCTGTACCGCTTCGCGCTGACCGCCAGCGACGTCAGCAAGGGTACGGTCGCGGCGAGCATCGGCATGCTGTCGATGGTGGTGTACGCCGTCGGGATCGAGGCGTTCAAGCACGGCTATTTCAGCGTCGGCCCGATCGGCTACGCGGCGCTGGCGCTGGCGTGCACGCTGCTGTTCTGGCGCCTGTCGCGCCGGGTGCTGGCCGGGGCGATGCGCGAGCGCCGCGACGCGGTGTTGGCCGAACAGGTGTTCTGATCCCGTCGGTCGTCACGCTGCCGCCCGTGTTGCGGCGGCAAGCTTCCCGATTAAAAACGGAGGGCTTCCCTCCGTTTTTAATCGGGATTATAGTAACGCCCGTGATTATAACGTTGCGTTCGATGATGCCCATGATTACCAATGAATCCTTCCTGCCCTTCGAGCGGGCGATGGAGGGGGTCAGCGCCCGCTACCCCGGCGCGCCGTATCAGGAAATCCTGCTGACCCGGCTCTACTACCACCTGCTGCCGCGCATGGGTGACTACTTCAATGCCCGCCTGCAGCCGTTCGGCATCAACGAAACCCAGTTCCTGGCGATCATGTCGCTGTTCGCCTTCGGCGAAGGTGCCGCCAACCCGTCCGACCTGAGCAACTGTCTCGACTCGTCCCGCACCAACATCACCCGGGTGGCGGACGAACTGGTCAAGCACGGCTGGGTCGAACGCCATCACTGCGCCGAGGACCGGCGCAAGCTCAATCTCAAGCTGACGCCAGCCGGTTTCGCGCTGGCCGAGTCCATGCTGCCCGAGATGCGCGCGGCCCAGCGCGAGCTGTGGCAGGACTTTTCTGCCGACGAAAAAAACCTGCTCGAAGGCCTGCTGCGCAAGCTGCTCGCCCGGCTGGGCGGATGAGTGTGCGAAACGACATGGTGTATTCGCGCAATTTACAGCGGCAAACGATAAAAAAATTACACGCCGGGCCGGTGGCCGGCATGCACGAAAGGACATCCCGGTGAAATTCCGCCCATGCACGACGCTGGCCCTGCTGGCGTCGGCCCTGTTGACGGCCGGCTGCGCGGCCACCCACGGCATCGAGCCGCAATCCTCCGGGCCGGAGCCGTCGGCCATGGCGCTGGCGCCCGACAGCGCCGGCAACGTGGCCATCGCCGCCGACTGGTGGAGCACGCTGGGCGACGCCCGTCTCGATGCCATCGTGGCCGACGCGCTGGCCGGCAGCCCCGGCCTCAAGGTCGCCGCCGCCCGCGTGCGCGGCGCGCTGGCAGCGGCGGGACTGGCCGAAGCGGCGCAGGGTCCGGTGGTCGACCTGTCGGCCGCCTTCCAGCGCCAGCGCTATTCCGCCAACGGGCTGACGCCGCCGCCGCTGGCCGGCAACTGGGAGAACCTGGGCCAGGCCAGCCTCAACTTCGGCTACGAATTCGACTGGTGGGGCAAATTCGCCGCGCAGACCGCCGCCGCCCGCGCCCGCGTCGACGCCGCCGGCTTCGAGGCGCAGCAGGCCCGGCTGGTGCTGGTCAGCGCCCTGACCGGCAGCTACGCCCAGCTGGCCGACGCGGTGACGCAGGCCCGGCTGGCACGCGAGGAGATGACGCGGATCGAGGCCGGCATCGCCATCCTCAGCCGCCAGGTCGGCGCCGGCATCACCGCGCAGGACGCACTGGCGTCCGCGCGCGCCAACCGCGAACGCAAGCAGGGCGAAATCGCCCAGCTGGACGCCCGCGCCGTGGTGCTGCGGCACCAGCTCGCCGCGCTGGCCGGCAAGGGGCCGGCGGCCTATGCCGGCCTGTTCCCGGCCGCGCTGCCCGATCCCGCCCGCCTGCGCCTGCCGTCGGCACCGACGCTCGACCGGCTGGCCGCCCGTCCGGACGTGGCGGCCGCCCGTGCCAGCGCCGCCGCCGCCGCGTCGGACACCAAAAGCGCCCGCGCCCTGTTCTATCCCAGCCTCAGTCTGAGCGCCTTCGCCGGCACCTCGGCCATCGAGGCCGGCGACCTGCTCAAGCGCGCCAGCTACATCGCCGGCATCGCGCCGGCGTTGAACCTGCCGATCTTCAATGCCGGCGCCCTGCGCGCCAATCTGGGCGCGCGCGCCGCGCAGCAGGACAGCGCGACCGAGCAGTACGCCGCCACCCTGATCGATGCCGCCCGCGACGCCGCCGACCAGCTGACCGGCGCCGAGGCCGCCACCCGGGTCAGCGCCGCCAGCCAGCGTGCCCGCGTCGAAGAGGCCCGCGTCGCCGGCATCGCCGCTCGCCGCTTCCAGGCCGGCATGGGCAGCCGCCTCACCAGCCTGGGCGCCGAAAGCCAGCAACTGGCCGCCGAACGCAGCGCCGCCCAGGCCCGCGCCGCCGAATGGCTGGCCAAGGTCGCGGTCGTGCGCGCGCTGGGCGGGGGCGACCCGGCCGCCGGCTCCTGAGGACGAAAACCCGCGAGGACACGGCGGATTCAGCAGCGGCGAGCTGCATCCGCCGCTGCTGAATCCGTCACGCCAACACCGATAAAACAACGATTCCCGGACGCTTCCGTCCGCCGGAGAACACCATGACCGAGACCCAAGAACAACTCAGCCCGCGCCAGCAGAAGCGCAAATCCCTGTTGCTGCTGCTGGGCGGCGCCGTCGCCGTCGCCGTGATCGGCTACGGCATCTACTGGGGCGTCCACGCCCGCTATTTCATCGAGACCGACGACGCCTATGTCGGCGGCCAGCTGGTGCAGCTGACCCCACAGGTCGGCGGCACGGTGGTGGCGGTGCATGCCGACGACACCGATCTGGTCAAGGCCGGGCAGGTGGTGGTCGAGTTTGATCCGGCCGACGCCCGGCTGGCGTTCGAGCGCGCCCGCGCCCAGCTGGCCGACGCGGTGCGGCAGACCCGCGGCACCACCTTCGCGGTCGAGCAGGCCCAGGCGCAGGTTGACGTGCGCAGTGCCGAGCTGAAGAAGGCGCAGGGCGATCTGGCCCGCCGCGAGAAGCTGTCCGGCACCGATTCGGTGACCGCCGAGGAGCTGGCACACGCCCGCGATGCGGTCGACGCCGCTCGCGCCGCGCTGGACGCCAGCCAGCGCCAGCACGCGATCGCCCGCGCGCAGGTGCTGAACTCGCCGCTGGTCGAGCAGCCGGCCGTCGCCCGCGCCGCCGCGCAACTGCGCGAAGCCTATCTGGCCATGCAGCGCAACAAGGTCGTCGCGCCGATCGACGGCTACGTCGCCCGCCGCAGCGTCCAGGTCGGCCAGCGCGTCGCGGTCGGCACGCCGATGATGGCGGTGGTGCCGCTCAAGGATGTGTGGGTGGATGCCAACTTCAAGGAAGTCCAGCTCGACCGCCTGCGCATCGGTCAGCCGGTGGAGCTGAAGGCCGACCTGTACGGCTCGTCGGTGAAGTTCGACGGCAAGGTGGTGGGGATGGCGGCCGGCACCGGCAGCGCCTTCTCGCTGCTGCCGGCGCAGAACGCCACCGGCAACTGGATCAAGGTGGTCCAGCGCGTGCCGGTGCGGGTGGCCATCGATGCCAGGCAGCTGGCCGAACATCCACTGCGCGTCGGCCTGTCGATGACCGCGACGGTCAACACCCGCGACACCGACGGCAAGCTGCTGGCCGACGCGCCGCGCCGCCAGCCGGTAGCGGCCACCGCGGTCTACGCCAACGATCTGGCCGCGGCCGACGCGGTGGTGGCCGACATCATCGCCGCCAACGCCGGCAAGTAAGGGAGCCGTCATGGCCGGACCGACTTCTCCGCCCGCCGCGCACCCGCCGCTCGAAGGCCGCGCGCGCGCCATCGTCACGCTGGCGCTGTCGCTGGCGACCTTCATGCAGGTGCTCGACACCACCATCGCCAACGTGGCGATTCCGACCATCGCCGGCGACCTGGGCGCCTCGACCTCGCAGGGGACGTGGGTGATCACCTCTTTCGGCGTGGCCAACGCCATCGCGGTGCCGATCACCGGCTGGCTGGCCCGCCGCGTCGGCGAGGTGCGGCTGTTCATGCTGTCGGCGCTGGGCTTCATCCTGACCTCGGCGCTGTGCGGCGTCGCCCCCAGTCTGGAAACGCTGATCCTGTTCCGCGTGCTGCAGGGCGCGGTGGCGGGGCCGATGATCCCGCTGTCGCAGAGCCTGCTGCTGGCGGCCTATCCGGTCGAAAAGAAAGGCATGGCGCTGGCGCTGTGGTCGATGACGGTGATCGTTGCGCCGATCTTCGGCCCGATTCTGGGCGGCTGGTTTTCCGACAACCTGCACTGGTCGTGGATCTTCTTCATCAACGTGCCGATCGGCATGCTGGCGTTGTGGCTGGCCTGGCCGATCATCAAGCACCGTGAAACCGCCACCACTGCGCTGCCGATCGACCGCCTCGGCCTGATCCTGCTGGTGCTCGGCGTCGGCTCGCTGCAGATCATGCTGGACAAGGGCAAGGAGCTGGACTGGTTCGCCTCGGGCGAAATCGTGGTGCTGACCGTGGTGGCCGTGGTGGCGCTGCTGGCGCTGGTGATCTGGGAGCTGACCGACAAGCACCCGGTCATCGACCTGTCGCTGTTCCGCCAGCGCAACTTCACCGTCGGGGTGGTGGCCATCAGCCTCGGCTACATGGTGTATTTCGGCACCATCCTGCTGCTGCCCCTGATGTTGCAGACCCAGCTCGGCTACACCGCGACCCAGGCCGGGCTGGCTGCCGCACCGATCGGCATCCTGCCGGTGCTGCTCTCGCCGATCATCGGCAAGAACGCCCACCACTGGGACCTGCGCTGGGTGGCGACCGTCAGCTTCGTGACGTTCGCGCTGTGCTTTTTCTGGCGCACCACCTTCTCGCCGGACATGGACTACGCCTACGTGGTGTGGCCGCAGTTCGTGCAGGGCATCGGCATCGCCTGCTTTTTCATGCCGCTGACCGCGATCTCGCTGTCGGGCCTGCGTCCGGACCAGATCGCCGCCGCGTCCAGCCTGTCGAACTTCCTGCGCACCCAGGCCGGCGCCATCGGCGCGTCCATCATCCCGACCCTGTGGGACCGGCGCGAGGCGGTGCACCACGTCGACCTCAGCGCGCCGCTCGATCCCTACAATCCGGCGCTGGCGCAGACGCTGGACGGCTACCGCGCTGCCGGCTTCAGCGACGGTCAGTCGCTGGGGCTGGTGGCGCGCGAGATCGGCAAGCAGGCCTACCTGATCGGCTCGAACGAAATCTTCTGGCTGTCGGGCATCCTGTTTCTCTTCCTGGTCGTGCTGATCTGGTTCGCCCGGCCGCCGTTCGGAGCCGGCAACGCCGGTGGTGCGGATCATTGAGGCGGCGCTCGCCGCAGCAGCAGCAAAAAAGGACGCCGTGGGCGTCCTTTTTGTCGGGTGGCTTGGGCCGGCGGCGTGGACGGGGAAGCCAATCCCCCCCCCGTAGGGCCGGTTGTTGCCGCGCCGCGGTGGCGCAAACGGAAAGGACGGCCGGGGGCCGTCCTTGCTTCGCGTGGAGATCGGGCGGAATGGCTCGCCGCGTGCGGCGGCGTCAGGCGGTCGGCCGGGGGAGGCGTCTCAGCCCCGCTTCAGCCACTTGATCGCCTCTTCCGGCGACTCCACCGGCGAGCCGGCGCTGCACAGGTATTCCTTCAGCAGTTCCACCTGGGCGTAGTTGCCCGGGTGCAGCTTCTTCCATTCGCTGGTGCGCGACGGCACCCAGCGCTTTTCTTCCGGGCGGCCGACGGCGTAGCGCTTCAGTTCGCTGGTGCCGCAGCGGATGCCTTCCACCGTCAGCGTTTCGGCGCCTTCCGGGCTTTGCACGCGCAAGGCGTAGCGCACGGTGCCGTCGGCGCCGACGCGGATCGATTTGGCCGCGACGAAGTGGCGGTTCTGGCTCAGGCGGCCGACCGAGAACGGCAGCCAGTCGGCGGCGTCGGGCCAGTCGGGCAGCGTGACGTTGCTTTCTTCCCACGGCACGTCCGGTTCCCAGTTGTAGTTCTTGTTGAAGCGGTCCTCGCTGGCCGACGACAGCGCGGGCAGGACGAGGCAGAGCAGGGCGAGAGCGGATTTGAGCTTCATGGCTTTCCTTGAAGGCTGCCCGTGGCGGGCGCCAGTCTGAATGAATACTGCCGAGTGCCGGTCGGACGACCGGCGTGCCAGCCGGTTTCGGCAAAACGGACGTCGCCGCGGCTGCCGACCAGCAGCACGGTGGAGGCGCGGGTGCCGTAGTCGGGACCGTGGATGAAGACCGGCGACAGGAATTTTTCCAGCGCGAGGCCGACGCCGGTATTGGGCAGGGCCTCGACCGGGGCGGGCTCGCGGTCGTTCAGCCAGCCCAGCATGTCGGCCGGCTCGGGCGGGCGGCGGCATCCGCGCAGGTGGCCGGTCAGGCGTTCCACCTTGGGCCAGTCCGCGTCCGGGCGGCCGTTGCTGATGCCGTGTACGCCGTGGCTGAGGCGGCGGATGTCGTCCAGCGGGCTGTGGTAGACGTACAGGTCGCCGACCGTGCCGAACAGCAGGTTGAACGGCGCGTAGGCGTGGCGCTCGGCGCGCAGGCGGGCCAGGTAATCGAGCGGCGTGTCGTGGCCACCGACGAAATCGGCCACCAGCCGGCCCCGGCTTTGCGGCGCCGGCTGCGGCCGGCCCTGCCGCACATTGGTCACGGCCGCCAGCCGGCCGCTCTTGCTGATCGCCAGCCAGCTGCCGCCGGCGACCAGATCGCGTCCGCCCAGCACGTCCGGCGCATCGGTCCACCAGTCGGCCGGCGCGCTGGCGCGGGCGTACTGCTCGTCGCGGTTGGCGGCCAGAATCAGGGCGGTCCCGGGCGGGGTGTTGCAGGCGAGGGCAATCAGGCACATGGGCGGGCAGGGGTCGGATAAGGTTGACGGGGTTTTGCGGCGGCAAGGGATGAAGCCGCGGCACTTCCGCGCGTAGAATACCCGGGTTCAACCGCCAGACCCAAACCGCCATGACTCCCGACAAAGCCATCGACCTCTCCGGTCTGTCCTGTCCGTTGCCGATGTTGCGCGCCAAGAAGGCGCTGGCCGACATGCAGAGCGGCCAGATCCTCTCCGTCATCGCCACCGACCCGGCCGCGCCGACCGACTTCGAAGCCTTCTGCCGCCAGACCGGCAACGTGCTGGTCGAATCGGGCAAGACCGACGACGGCAAGTTCCTGCTGGTGCTCAAGCGCAAGTAACCGTTGTGAACGGCGCAGCCCAGCCGCGCCACCACCCGCCGCGCGTTGGCGCCTCACCCGAACCCTCATTTTCCAGGCCCGCCATGACCCAACAACTCACCCTTACCCGTCCCGACGACTGGCACCTGCACCTGCGCGACGGTGCCGCCCTGCAGGCCGTGGTGGCCGACACTGCGCGCGAGTTCGCCCGCGCCATCGTCATGCCCAACCTCAAGCCGCCGGTCACCACCGTGGCGCAGGCTGCCGCCTACCGCGACCGCGTCACCGCGGCCGTGCTGCCCAGCGGCTACGACTTCACCCCGCTGATGACGCTGTACCTGACCGACAACACCCCGCCGGACGAGATCCGCCGCGCCAAGGATTCGGGCTTCGTGCACGCGCTCAAGCTCTATCCGGCCGGCGCGACCACCAATTCCGACGCCGGCGTCACCAGCGTGTTCAAGTGCATCAAGACGCTGGAAACCATGGCCGAGCTGGGGGTGCCCTTGCTGGTGCACGGCGAGGTGACCGATCCGCAGATCGACATCTTCGACCGCGAGGCCGTGTTCATCGACACCGTGCTGCTGCCGCTGGTGAAGGAACTGCCGACGCTCAAGGTGGTGATGGAGCACATCACCACCCGCCAGGCCGCCGACTTCGTCGCCGGTGCGCCGGCCACCATCGCCGCCACCGTCACCGCCCACCACCTGCTGATGAACCGCAACGCGCTGTTCCAGGGCGGCATCCGCCCGCACCACTACTGCCTGCCGGTGCTCAAGCGCGAGGAACACCGTCTGGCGCTGGTGGCGGCGGTGGCCAGCGGGTCGAGCAAGTTCTTCCTCGGCACCGACAGCGCGCCGCACGCCCGCCACACCAAGGAAGCCGCCTGCGGCTGCGCCGGCATGTACACCGCCCGCACCGCGCTGGCGCTGTACGCCGAGGCCTTCGAGGACGCCGACGCGCTGGACAAGTTCGAGGCCTTTGCCAGCTTCAACGGCCCGGACTACTACGGCCTGCCGCGCAATACCGGCACCGTGACCCTGCTGCGCGAAACCACCGAGGTGCCGGCCTCGCTGCCTTACGGCGGCGAGGAGTTGATCCCGCTGCGGGCCGGCGAAACGGTGCGCTGGCGGCTGGCCTGAGGCAGGCGTGGCGGAGATCGGTTGATCTCCGCCACTTTTCTGCCGACTGTGCCGACCGCCGTGCCATGGCGCCGGCTGGCTTTGGTCGGCCGGTGGCGATAGGGGAGCGCGTGTCGGTCGCCCTGACGGCGTCGATGCTCTCCGCCTCGACACCGCAAGGCTGCAAAGCAAGGCGCTCCTGCCGGTCCGCTCCGTTTCGAGACACAACCTGAACCCGCCCGCCGCCATCGTTACGCCACAGTTCGTGGCGATCCTGAATCCGCGAGCCCGGCATCCGTGGCAGGGGACGCGGGCAGCACGGCGGGCATCATCCAGCCCCGGACCAGTGGTGTTGCCCGGAATGTCCCGCCCGGCCTCCGCCGCAAGACACGCAACAAAACCGATCTCGTCATCCACCCGCTTTCCATTCTCCAGACACTCTTTCCATGACCCGACGCTCCCTCACCGTCCTCGCCCTTGTCGCCCAGA
>JASLDQ010000156.1 GCA_030151505.1 Chromobacteriaceae bacterium | reverse complement strand
GCACCGGCCCGCGCGGCGCGGGTCGCAAGCATGGACTGGGACCGGCGCCGCTTGCCGCTGCGGGACGGAACCGAGCGGCCGAGCTCTTCCGCGCGATCAGGGCTTGCCGCCGTGCCGGCTTCCTCCCCGGTCCTCGGTGTATGTGGTCGGCCATGCATCCGTTCACGCAGCGCGATTGGGCTGGCGGCAACGCCCCGTCAGGCAGTGCGGGTCGCATCCAGACAGAGACCGGTCGGTCGAGGCCTGCACCGCCGCTCGGCTGGATGGGGGCGCGTCCTTGATCGAATGCCGCCGACTCCAACCGGCCGGCGCAGCGGTCGACCCTCGACCCCGGAGCGCCTGCCGCAGCGCGCAACCGTCAGCCGATCTCGCTCCACGCTTTCTGCAGGCGCTTGGCTGACACCGGGAACGGGGTCTTGAGCTCCTGCGCGAACAGGCTGACGCGCAACTCCTCGATCAGCCAGCGGAAGTCCAGCAGGGCCGGGCTGGCGCCTTCCTTCGATTCCTCCGCCGCCACCTTGGCATCCCACTGGTTCCACAGCGTATTGATGTCGGCGGTGTGCTTGCCGTCGCGCGCCGGGTTGGCGGCGTACTTGTCCATCCGTAGCTGTTTGGCCTTGATGTAGCGCGGCAGCTGCGACAGCTTGTCCCACGGCGTTGCGCGCAAAAAGCCCTTGTAGACCAGCCGGCCCATTTCCTGCCTGACGGCGTTACCCAGCTTGTGTTTGTCGGCCATCTGCAAGGTTTTCTGGGACTCGGCGGCGATGGCGGCCAGATACTGCGACACCGCCTGCGTCACCGCCGGCAGGCGGGTGCGGGCGCGGCCGAGCTGGTCCTTGAAGGCCTTCTCGTTGCGCGGCGCTTCGTCCTCGCCGATGAAGGCGCGGTCGCAGATCGCCGCGATCATGTCGGCCAAGAGCTCGTCGGCGTTGGCGATGCCGCGCAACAAGAGCGCGGTCTGGGTAAAGCCTGAGGGCCCTTTGCCCAGCTGCTTCATGTGCTCCTTCAGCTGCAGCTGCATCAGCTTCACCACCCCGCCGCGCATCGCGCTGTCGGCGGCCCGGCGGGTGTCGAACAGGCGGATGGCAACGCGGTCTTCTTCCACCGTCAGCGCCGGGAAGCCCTCCAGCTGCTGGCGGCCGCGGGCGAAGCGGATGCTGGCCGGCAGCTCGCCGAAGTCCCAGCTCGTCACCTCGTCGCGCTCCACGTCGAGCGAGGCGTCGCGGAAAGTCAGCTGTGCTGCCGCGCCGAACTGCTTTTGCAGTTCCAAGAGATCGCGGCCCATCCCCAATTCCTGCTTGCCGTCGTCCAGCACGCGGTAGTTCATCCGCAGGTGGGCGGGCAGGGTGGCTTCGTCGAACTCCGCCGCCTCGACGCTCACGCCGGTCGCCTTGCGGATGAAGGCAGCCAGCTGCGGCGCGATCGACAACGCCATGTCGGGGCGGGACTCGAGGAAGCGGGTGACGAAGTCCGGCACCGGCACGCAGTTGCGGCGGGTCTGCTTGGGCAGGCTCTTGATCAGCAGGGCGAGCTTCTCGCGCACCATCCCCGGCACCAGCCACTCGAAGCGGGCCGCGTCCAGCCGGTTCAGGAGCGGCAGCGGCACGTCCACCGTCACGCCGTCGAGAGGGTGGTTGGGCTCGAAGCGGTATTTCAGCCGCAGCTCGCCGTCCTCGGTCTTGAGCTTTTCCGGGAACTGCTCTTCAGTGATGTGCTCGGCCGCGTGCTGCATCAGGTAGTCGCGGGTCAGGAACAAGAGCTTGGGGTCGGCCTTTTCCGCACCCTCGCGCCAGGCATCGAAGCTGCGCGCGTCGCAGAGGTCGGCCGGCACCCGCTCGTCGTAAAAGGCGAACAGGGTGTCCTCGTCCACCAGCACGTCCTGCCGCCGCGCCTTGTGCTCCAGCTGCTCGACCTCGCGGATCAGGCGCTGGTTGTGGCGGAAGAAGGGCGCGTTGGTATTGAATTCGCCGTTGGCCAGCGCCTCGCGCAGGAAGATTTCGCGCGCCTCCACTGGCGCGATGCGGCCGTAGCCGATCACGCGGCGCGGCACGATGTTGAGGCCGTAGAGCGTCACCCGCTCGCTCGCCACCACCTCGCCGCGCGCCTTTTCCCAGTGCGGCTCGAAGTAGTGCTTCTTCACCAGATGCGGCGCCAGCTGCTCGACCCATTCCGGCTCGATCTTTGCCACGCAGCGGGCGTAGAGCTTGGTGGTCTCGGTCAGCTCGGCCGCCACCAGCCATTTGGGCTTGGTCTTGCGCAGCCCCGAGCCGGGGAAGACGTGGAAGTGCAGCCCGCGCGCGCCCAGATAGTCGTCGCCGTCGAGCGACTTCATCCCCAGATTGCCCAAGAGGCCGGTCATCAGCGCCTTGTGCAGCTGCTCGAACGTGGCCGGGGTGTCGTTCAGGCGCAGTTCCATGTCGGCGGCGATCTGCGCCAGCTGGGCGTGCAGCTCGCGCCACTCGCGCAGGCGCAGGTGGGATAGGAAGTGCTGGTGGCAGGTGTCGAGCAGTTGGCGGTTGGACTTCTTGTGCTTGACCGCTTCGTCGAAGAAATCCCACAGGTGCAGGAAAGACAGGAAGTCCGACTTGTCGTCGGCGAAGCGCGCCTGCGCCCGCTCGGCTGCCTCGCGCGCGTCGAAGGGCCGCTCGCGCGGGTCCTGGATCGACAGGGCGGCGGCCAGGATCAGCACTTCGCGCGTGCAGTGGAAGTCGCGCCCGGCCAAGAGCATGCGGCCGATTTTGGGGTCGACCGGAATGCGGGCGAGCTCGCGCCCCAGCGGGGTGATGTCGTTGAGTTCGGTCACCGCGCCGAGTTCATGCAGCAACTGGTAGCCGTCGGCGACCAGGCGCGAGCTGGGCGCTTCGAGAAACGGAAATTCA
>JASLDQ010000138.1 GCA_030151505.1 Chromobacteriaceae bacterium | reverse complement strand
TGCTTGCCCTCGGCGCGGGTGACTTGCGGCTCGGCGCCGGGCTTGCCGAAATGGCGCAGCTCCTCGTCGCCGATCTCGCCGATGAAGCGCGACGGCTCGACGAACACCCACTCGCCGCCACGCCGGCGCTTGACGCAGTAGCTCAGGGTCAGCGAGCGCTGCGCGCGGGTGATGCCGACGTACATCAGCCGCCGCTCTTCCTCGATCATGCCGTTGTCGACCGATTCGGCGTGCGGCAGGATGCCCTCCTCGCAGCCGATCAGGAACACGTGCGGGTACTCCAGCCCCTTGGACGCGTGCAGGGTGGACAGCTTGACCGCATCCGGTTCCTCCTCGGCGTCGCGCCCCTCCAGCAGCGTGATCAGGGCGATGGTCTGGGTCAGCTCGATCAGATTCTTGCCATCGGCGTCGCCCTTGCGCTCCAGCCAGTCGCACAATTCCAGCACGTTCTTCCACTTGGTTTCGGCCGGCCGCACTTCCTCGCTGTCGTACAGCCACGCCTCGTACTGGATCGCGCCGAGCAGCTCGCGGATCAGCGGGCCGGCCGCCTCGCGCGGGGCGCGGTCGGCCAGCCGCTCCAGATAGCCGCAGAACTGCGCCAGCGATTCCGCCTGGGCCGCCTGTACCCGGCCGCGGAAGCCTTCCTCGCGCGCGGCGGCAAACAGGGAAACGTGGCGCTCGCCGGCGTAGTGGCCGAGCTTTTCCAGCGTGGTGTTACCGACACCGCGCTTGGGCGTGGTGACCGCGCGGATGAAGGCCGGGTCGTCGTCGGGATTGGCGATCAGGCGCAGGTAGGCCAGCACGTCCTTGATCTCGGCCCGGTCGAAAAAGGACTGGCCGCCGGAAATCTGGTAGGGAATCTTGTGGTCGCGGCAGGTCTGCTCGATCAGCCGGGCCTGATGGTTGCCGCGATACAGCACCGCGTAGTCGCGGAAGTCGGTGCGGTGCTCGAACTTGTGCGCCAGCAGCCGCTGCGCCACCGTCTTGGCCTCGTCGTCGTCGTCCTTGCAGCGCACCGCGTGGATCGGTTCGCCCAGCCCCAGCTCGCTCCACAGCTGCTTGTCGAACAGCTTGGGGTTGTGCGAGATCACGTTGTTGGCGGCGCGCAGGATCCGGGCGGTCGAGCGGTAGTTCTGCTCCAGCTTGACGATGTGCAGCTTGGGGAAATCCTGCTGCAACAGCCGCAGGTTATCCACATTGGCGCCGCGCCATGCATAGATCGACTGGTCGTCGTCGCCCACCGCGGTGAACATGCCGCGCCCGGCGGCCAGCAGCTTGACCATCTGGTACTGGCAGGTATTGGTGTCCTGGTATTCGTCGATCAGCAGGTAGCGCAGGCGGGTCTGCCAGCGTTTCAGCGCTTCCTCGTTCTGCTGGAACAGCGTGACCGGCAGGCGGATCAGGTCGTCGAAATCCATCGCCTGGTAGGCCAGCAGGGTGTCCTGATAGCTGAGGAAGACCCGCGCGGCGGCGGCCTCGAACTCGTTGGCGGCGGTCTGCATCGCGCCGTGGGCGTCGACCAGATCGTTTTTCCAGCGCGAAATCTGCGACTGCACCCGGCGGATCTCGTCCTTGCTGGTGGTCTGCAGGATGTCGCTAATGATCTTGGCTGCGTCGGCCGAGTCGAGGATGGAGAACGCCGGCTTGTAGCCGACCAGCTTCGCTTCCTGCCGCAGCATCTGCAGGCCGAGCGAGTGGAAGGTGGAGACGGTCAGGCCCTTGAGCTCGGCCGGGCTCAGCAGCTTGCCGACCCGCTCCAGCATCTCGCGCGCGGCCTTGTTGGTGAAGGTGATGGCAGCGATGTTGCGCGCCGACAGGCCGGCTTCGCGCACCAGATAGGCGATCTTCTGGGTGATGACGCGGGTCTTGCCGCTGCCCGCGCCGGCCAGCACGAGCAGGGGCCCGTCGAGGTAGCGGATCGCCGCGCGCTGCGGCGGATTGAGTTGCGGGAGCGACATGGCGGTGGCTGCGGGACGGGGAAGCCTCGCATTGTAGTGCGCGGGGCCGGCGGACGCACGGTGGCGGTGCCGGCCGGATCAGCTCGCCAGGCAGACCTGGTTGCGGCCCTGGCGCTTGGCGCGATAGAGCGCCGCGTCGGCCTGGCACAGCAGTTCGTTGGTCGTCTTGCCGGCGTCGAAGACGCCGACACCAATGCTGACCGACATCGGAAAGGCATGGTCGTCCGCGCCGTAGTGGCCGGCATGGACGTGCTGACGCAGCTTTTCCATCACGGCGAGGGCGTCGGATTCGCCGGTCATCGGCAGCAGGATCAGGAATTCTTCCCCGCCCCAGCGGGCGCAGATGTCGTACTGGCGCAGCGGATCGGCCAGGCGGCCGGCCAGCTGCTTGAGGACGGCGTCGCCGACATCGTGGCCCCAGGTGTCGTTGATCTGCTTGAAGTGGTCGACGTCGCAAATGGCGACCGCGAACGGCGTGCCGTGCCGGTGCTGTTTGGCGGCTTCTTCGGCCAGGCGGCTGAGCATGTGGCGCCGGTTGAACAGGCCGGTCAGCTCGTCGTGGATCGACTGCCGCCGCAGCTCTTCGTGCATGTCCTGCATCACCCGGTGGTAGCGGTCGCTGATGCGCAGCAGGCGGTCGAGCTGGTGGATCTGTTTCTGGTAGCGCTCAGCGTAGCCCATACCCCGCTCGTACTCGGCCCGCTGGTAGCGGTCGGCGATGCGGGATATCCGGTCGAGCAGTTTTTCCTGCTCCTGGTAGCTCTGGTAGAGCTCGGCCAGCGCTTCGGCCAGCGGGTGTCCCTGCGCATCCGGGGCGGCCAGCAGGGACTGGATGCGGGTATCGAGACTGGCCGTCGGGGCGCGTTCGCTCATGTCAGGCGTGCGCCTTGATGATGTCGAAGGGGAAGCTGCAGTCCTCGCGGAATTCCTCGGCCAGCTCGGCCACCCGCTCGTTTTCTGGGGCGTAGCGCCAGCTCAGGCTGATCTTGCCGCCGGCCTGGTGGGCGTCTTCCAGCTGATCGAGGATGTCCATCAGGATGCGGATGCTGCTGGTGTTGAGGTAGAGCAGCGCCAGTTCCAGCCTGAGCGCGCGGTCGTTCTGCTCGAGGTAGGCGCGAACCCAGTCGAGCACGGGCGTGAAGAACTCGAAGGCGTTTTCCGGATAGGAGTCGCCGCTCATCAGCAGGAGGCCGGCATCGGCGTCAGTGGTGATGGCGGGGGTCGAGGAGGTGCCGGGTATGGTCAGATTTTGCATGGGGCATGGCTTCTGGTTCAGATGACGACCTGCAGGCTGAGAAAGCCGTAGCGTTCGTCCAGTCGTTGCAGTGAGGCGGCCAGCGGCTGGCTGGCGCGGCGGGCCATGTCGATCAGGCCCAGTCCGGCTCCGGTGGTGGAGGCCGGGTCGCGCGGCTGGCGCAGCTGCGTCTTGTAGGCGGCCTTGAGCGCCGCCTTGTCGAGCGGGGCCAGTTCGTCGATCCGCTGCTTGAGCGCTTCGCCGTCGGCGTACTCCAGCACGTTGCCGGCGTTGACCACGTGGCGGCCGTCGGCGTTGCGGCAGATCACCACGGTGGCGCTCGACTGGGCCTCGGTCAGATCCTTGGCGCGGCTGTAGTGGCGGATATTCTGGGTCAGTTCGATATAGGTGGCAAACACGTCGGTGATCTCCGACGGCGAGGCCGCCAGGGCTTCCAGGTGCTTGCGCAGCGCGTGGCCGATTTCCTCGATCAGCGAAACCGAGAAGGGGCCGTTGAAGCTGAGCAGGATGTCGTGGCGGGTGAACGTCTCGCGCAGGGCGAGCATGTCTTCCGGTTTCATTGCGGCTCCGCGGTAGAGGGCGACGCGGCCGGTGGCAGGGCGGCAAAGCCCAGCACGGTGATGTCGTCGCGTTGGGGGTGGCTGCCCTGATAGTCGGCCAGGGCGGCGGTGAACTGTTGCTGGCGTTGCGGCCAGGGCAGGGAGTCGAGCCGGGCCAGCAGGGTGAGGAGGCGGCTGTTGCCGAAGCTGTAGCCTGCGTCGCCGCCGGCCTGGTCGAGCAGACCGTCGCTGCTCAGGTAGAAGGACTGGCCCGCCTCGAGCGGCAGGACCAGATTGGCGAACTCGCCGCGCCGGCGCTCGCCCAGCGCGCGCCGGCCGCCTTTGTGCACGGTGACCTGGCCATCGACGCAGACGTGCAGCGCCAGCTTGGCGCTGGAGAAAGTCAGCCGCCGGGCGGCCGGTTCGACGTAGCACAGCGCCGCATCCATGGTGGTGGTGACCTGGTGGCGGTCCGGCTGTTCGACGAACTGGCTGCGGGCGGCCTCGTCGAGCTGGCTCAGCAGGCCGGCCGGGTTGCCCAGCCCTTGTTGCTCGATCGCGGTCTTGAAGGCGGCGTGGGCCAGCATGGTCATGAACGCGCCCGAAACGCCGTGGCCGGCGCAGTCGATGATGCCCAGCAGGTAGCCGCGGGCGTCTTCGCGGAAGATGAAGAAATCCCCCCCGACGATGTCGCGCGGCTGCCACAGCAGGAGGTGGCGCTGCGGCAACAGCCTCTCCAGCGACGTTGCGGTGGGGAGGATGGCGTTCTGGATCAGGCTGGCGTAGCGGATGCTGTCGCTGATCTTGCGGTGGGCCTGCGCCATGTCGCGGTTGGCGTCTTCCAGCGCGCGGGTGCGCTCGGCGACGGTGGTTTCGAGCTGCTCGGTGTGGGTGCGCACCTGGCACGCCATCTGGTCGAAGGCGTGGGCCAGCTGGCCGATCTCGTCCTGGCGGGCGAGGCCGACTTCGGCCGAATAGTCGCCATTCGCCAGCTGCCGCGCGCCGGTGGTCAGGCGCTGCAGCGGGGCCAGAATCACGCGGTCCATCCACAGCATGACCAGGGCGAACATCGTCAGGATCAGCCCCAGCAGCACCGCCAGCGCGGTCCAGGCCTGCGGCGTGTCGAACACGTCGGTGACGTCGAGATCGATGGCGGACAGCGTGTACCAGTTGAGCTCCGGCACCCAGCCCATCGCCAGCAACTGGCGCCGTCCCTCGAGGATGACGTCGAGCACCGGCGCGGGCCGTCCCGCGCTCAGGTCCGCCATCGCCGCTCGCACCGCGACGACGTCCTGCGGGCGGCCCAGCAGGGTGTCGATGGTGTGCGTCAGGGACTGGTTGCTGATGGTCGAGTATTCGATCAGGGCCGGATTGTGGTGGGCCTGAATCAGGCCCTGCCGGTCGATCATGATCGAGCTGATGCCGTGCTTGTTGTGGTTGACGAAGCGGGACAGGAAGTCGCTCAGCGGCAGGCCGGTGGCGGCGGCTCCGCTCGGCCGGCCGTTCTGGTCGCGGATCAGCACGTTGATCCAGAGCTTGGTCTCTTTGAGGTCGACGTTGAAGTCGACGTTGAGGTTGTAGTCCTTGTTGCTTTTCAGGCTGGCGTAATACCAGCCGTCGCCGGCGCGCTGCGGCGAGAGAAAGGCGCGCGGCTTGGTGCTGAAGGGCTGGGCCGGACCGTTGTAGTAATAGGCGCCGTCATGGCCGCTGACGACCGAATAGGACTGATCGAGGCTGTACTCGCGCAGCACCTCGGCGTCGGCGAAGAAACGCGGGTAGTCCTCGGGCGGCAGGGTGCCGCCGGCGAAGCGGCGGGTCAGGTCGGCGCTGGCGAACTGGCGGGTCAGCGCCAGTTGGCGGCTGACCATCGCGAACAGCTTGTTCTGTTCGAGCGCCATGTGGTCGCGCACGTATTCCGCCGCATAGCGGTGGCGTACGGCGTCCAGCTGCCAGAATCCGAGTCCGGCGACCAGGCACAGGGGAAGGATGGCGAAGGCGATGAGCCAGACGGCGGCGCGGCTGCGCAGGCCTCGGGGACGCAACATGGGGCGGGTTTCGATGACGGAATGGCGCATGTTATCCAAACGAAGTGTCTATCGGAATCGCTTTATGCTTTTACGTTTGGTTTTGGCCGGCGGTGCCGCGTCCGGGGGAAAGGTATGATGTCGTCCGCGGCGCAGTCTGGCTGCGCCGTTTCAGGCTTGCGTGCCGCTTGTCGGCTGACGGGCGGCGCATGGCCCCGCAGGCCTGCATGACTGTTTTTTCTTCCGATTTTCAGCGGACTACCCATGGCAACTTATGCAATCGGCGATATTCAGGGCTGCTTTACCGAATTCCAGCAGCTCTTGCGCCTGATCGACTTTTCCGCGTCGCGCGACCACCTGTGGCTGACCGGCGATCTGGTCAACCGCGGGCCGGATTCGCTGGCGATGCTGCGCTGGGCGTTCGAGAACCAGGACGCGATCACCATGGTGCTCGGCAACCACGACCTGCACCTGCTGGCGGTGTCGGAAGGCTTCGGCAAGGTGCATCCGGACGACACCCTGCTCGACATCGTCGACGCCGCCGACGGCAAGCTGATGCTGGGCTGGCTGCGGCAGCAGCCCCTGATGCACGCGGGCGAAGGCTACGCGATGGTGCACGCCGGCCTGTTGCCGGAGTGGTCGATCCGGCACGCCCTGCTGCTGGCGGCCGAGGTCGAGCAGGAGCTGGCCGGCCCGAATTACCGCGCCTTTCTGGGCAAGATGTACGGCAACAAGCCGTCGCGCTGGAGCGACGAGCTCAAGGGCATCGACCGGCTGCGGATGATCGTCAACGTGATGACGCGGATGCGCCTGATCACGCGCGAAGGCGAGCTGGATCTGGCGTTCAAGGGCGAGCTGCCCGAGGCGCCGGCGAACCTGCGGGCCTGGTTCGACGCGCTGGCGCCGCGCTGGGCGGACACGCCGTTGATCTGCGGGCACTGGTCGGCGCTGGGCCTGCGGCTGGACGAGCATGTGCTGGCGCTGGATACCGGCTGCCTGTGGGGCGGCGCGCTGACCGCGCTTAGGCTGTCTGATCGGCAGGTATTCCAGTTGCCGTGTCGGGCGTATCGGGCGATCCAGCGGGGAGTTTGAGCAGGGACGCCACGCTGTCGTAGGCGGCCAGCGCCAGCTCGTAGCGGGTCTGGTCGCGGCTCGCCAGCGGCGGGGCGAAGTTCAGCTCCACCTTCAGGCCGCGGGTGCGCAGCAGGCGGCGGAGCGACTGCACGAAGGTGATCTCGCCGATGTAGGCGACCTCGTCCGTGCGGCTGCCGTCGGCTTCGAGGTAGCGGATGGCG
>JASLDQ010000117.1 GCA_030151505.1 Chromobacteriaceae bacterium | reverse complement strand
AGGACTGGCAGGGCAAGCATCCGGGTGACAAGCTGACGATCCAGCAGTCGCATGGTGGTTCGGGCAAGCAGGCCCGTTCGGTCATCGACGGCATCTCGGCCGACGTGGTGACGCTGGCGCTGGCGCACGACATCGACGAGATCGCCGACAAGGCCAAGCTGCTGCCGGCCAACTGGCAGGGCCGCCTGCCGCACAACGCCAGCCCTTACACCTCGGCCATCGTGTTCCTGGTGCGCAAGGGCAATCCCAAGCACATCAAGGACTGGGGTGACCTGATCAAGCCGGGCGTGTCGGTGATTACCCCAAACCCGAAGACCTCCGGCGGCGCACGCTGGAACTACCTGGCCGCCTGGGGCTGGGCGCTGAAACAGCCGGGCGGCAGCGAAGCGACCGCGACCGCCTACCTGAAGGAGTTGTTCAAGCACGTGCCCGTGCTCGACACCGGGGCGCGCGGCGCGACCATGACCTTCGTCGAGCGCGGCATGGGCGACGTGCTGCTGGCGTGGGAAAACGAGGCGCTGATGTCGAAGAAGGAGCTGGGACCGGACAAGTTCGACATCGTCGCCCCGAGCGTGTCGATCCTGGCCGAGCCGCCGGTGTCGGTGGTCGACAAGACCGTCGACAAGAAGGGCACCCGCGCCATCGCGACCGACTACCTGAAGTATCTGTACACCCCGGCGGCCCAGGAAATCATCGCGCAGAATTACTACCGTCCGATCGACAAGGCCGTCGCGGCCAAGTACGACAGCCAGTTCCCCAAGGTTAAGCTGTTCGACATCGCTTCCCTCGGCGGCTGGACCAAAGTGTCGAAGACTCATTTCGCCGACGGCGGCGTGTTCGACAAGATCAGCGTGAAGTAAACCGGTTTTCCTCTGGTGCCTCCGGGCCATCCATTGCGGCGGCGCGTCTTCGGGCGGCGCTGCCGCTTTTTTGGCGGGACCGGGGCGGCGCAATCGGCTACAATCCGCGCCGGAGTCAGCCGGACAGTCGCTGCCCGCCTTGTGCGGGGGGAGGAAAGTCCGGGCTCCGCAGAGCAGGGTGCTGGCTAACGGCCAGGCGTCGCGAGGCGACGGAAAGTGGAACAGAGAGCTGAACCGCCGATGGCCGGAGCAATCCGGCACAGGCAAGGGTGAAAAGGTGCGGTAAGAGCGCACCGCGGACGTGGCGACACGGACGGCAGGCTAAACCCCACCCGGAGCAAGACCAAGCAGGGGGCGCCAACGTGGCTCGCGTTGTCCCCGGGTAGGTTGCTGGAGCCTGCCGGTAACGGCAGGCCTAGAGGAATGACTGTCTGGGACGGGCAACCGTCCGACACAGAACCCGGCTTACAGGCTGACTCCAGCCATACGCAAAAACGCACCGTGTCCGTCAGGACCGGTGCGTTTTTCATCAGGGCGCCGCCAGCGCGGCGCTTACTTCTTTTTCGGCGGGACCGCGCAGGTGCAGGTCGCGGGCTTTTTCTTCCTGGCGGCGGCTTTCCGTGCCGGGGCCTTTTTCTTGACGGCCTTGACCTGCGCCGGTTTGGCCAGCGGCGCGACATACACCGGGGCGCTGTAGGCCGGCGGCGGCTGATAGGCCGGTTCGGCCACGACGGGCTTGAGCTTGGTGCAGCGCAGATCGGCCCGGATGTAGCGGCGGCCGTACCACCAGCCGTTGTAGACCCCGCCGTTCTGGTTGGCGAGCGACCAGAACGAGCAGTCCTGCTGTTTGCCGGTCTGGTCGCCGTAGAGACGCAGCTCGTCGGCGAGGCGCGCCTCGCCCAGCCCGAACGGTGCCCACACCGTCAGCCGGGTGTCGCCGTTGGCCAGCGGCTCACTGGCGTACTGGTAGACGTAGCCCTGATCGACGCCATGGCGGGGAGAGTGGATGCCGAGCGCGCCGCAGGCGCCGAGAAGCAGGGGAACAAGGAGAGGAACGAGGCGTTTCATGGCGCGTGAGTATGCCAGAGTCTTCCCGCCGGCGGCGCAAATCCTCGCCGCCGGCCGCCCAAAAAATAAGCAGAAACCTTTTTACCGGCTTAAGGAAAAGCATTAGAATGAGCGCCCTTCGCTGCTTGCTGCCTATTTTTTACTCACCATGCTGATCGGTTCGCACACCCTTTCCAACCGCCTGGTGGTCGCCCCGATGGCGGGCGTGACCGACCGGCCGTTCCGGGTGTTGTGCCGCCGCTTCGGCGCGGGCCTGGCGGTCAGCGAGATGATCTCGTCCAACACCGCGCTGGCGACCAGCAAGAAGACGCTCAAGCGTGCCGACCACAGCGGCGAGCCGGGACCGATCTCGGTGCAGATCGCCGGCAGCGACCCGGCCGAGATGGCCGAGGCGGCGCGGCGCAACGTCGGCTACGGCGCGCAGATCATCGATATCAACATGGGCTGCCCGGCCAAAAAGGTCTGCAACGTGGCGTCCGGCTCGGCGCTGCTGCGCGACGAGGCGCTGGTGGGGCGGATTCTGGAGGCGGTGGTCAAGGCGGTCGACGTGCCCGTGACGCTGAAGACCCGCACCGGCTGGAGCCGCGACAACAAGAACGCGCTGCGGGTGGCGCGGATGGCCCAGGATAGCGGCATCGCCGCGCTGGCGCTGCATGGCCGCACCCGCGAGGACATGTATCTGGGCTGCGCCGAATACGACACCATCGCCGCGGTCAAGCAGGCGCTGGCGATTCCGGTGATCGCCAACGGCGACATCGACAGCCCGGAGAAGGCCCGCCAGGTGCTGGCGGCGACCGGCGCCGACGCCATCATGATCGGCCGCGCTGCGCAGGGGCGGCCGTGGATCTTCCGCGAGATCCAGCACTACCTCGACACCGGCGTCGAGCTGCCGCCGCCCGAAGTCGGCGAGATCCGCACGGTGCTGCTCGAGCATCTGGACGAGCTGTACGGTTTTTACGGCGAATACGGCGGTTGCCGGGTCGCCCGCAAGCACATCGCCTGGTACACCAAGGGACTCTGGAACGGCAACGAATTCCGCCAGAGCATGTACCGGCTGGAAACCACCGCCGGGCAGCGACAGGCGGTGGCCGAGTACTTCGACGTATTGGCGGACCGGGGCGACCGGCTGGAATACCTCGACTGAAGAACGAACGCGCCGGGACACGAGTTGCTCCGGCGTCCATTTTTTTGCGCCCGGTTAAAGACACAACAAGATGAACGGCCACGACTACATTTCCGAATCCATCCGCCTGGCGATGGAGCAGTATTTCCACGATCTGGACGGCGAAGCGCCGGCCGCGATCTACGACATGGTGCTCGCCCGGGTCGAGAAGCCGCTGCTGGAGGTGGTGCTGGGCTACGCCGACGGCAACCAGACCCGCGCGGCCGAACTGCTCGGGCTCAACCGCAACACCCTGCGCAAGAAGATGAAACTGTACGACCTGCTTTGAGCCCGGTGCCCGGCACCGGACTGACCGAACCACCGCTTGCAAACTCTCACTTTCTCTGGAAATTGTCATGACCAAGATTGAACGCGCGCTGATCAGCGTTTCCGACAAGACCGGCATTCTCGACTTCGCCCGCGGCCTGGCCGCCCACGGCGTCGAGATCCTCTCCACCGGCGGCACCGCCAAGCTCTTGGCCGACAACGGCGTGCCGGTGATCGAAGTGGCCGACTACACCGGCTTCCCGGAAATGCTCGACGGCCGCGTCAAGACGCTGCACCCGAAGGTGCACGGCGGCATCCTCGGCCGCCGCGACCTGCCCGAGCATGTCGCCAAGATGGCCGAGCACGGCATCGGCAACATCGATCTGGTCTGCGTCAACCTCTACCCGTTCGAGGCGACCATCGCCAAGCCGGACTGCTCGCTGGAAGACGCGATCGAGAACATCGACATCGGCGGCCCGACCATGGTGCGCTCGGCGGCCAAGAACTGGGCGCACGTGGCCATCGTGACCGACCACGCCGACTACGCCCCGCTCCTGAAGGAGCTGGACGGCAATGCCGGCGCGCTGGCGCGCGCCACCCGCTTCGAGCTGGCCAAGAAGGCCTTCACCCACACCGCCGCCTACGACGGCGCGATCAGCAACTACCTGACCGCGCTGGTGGACGGTGAAACCCGCACCTTCCCGAACCGCCTCAACGTGCAGTTCGTCAAGGCGCAGGACATGCGTTACGGCGAGAACCCGCACCAGTCGGCCGCCTTCTACCGCGACCTTGATCCGGCGCCGGGCAGCATCGCCAACTACGTGCAGCTGCAGGGCAAGGAACTCAGCTACAACAACATCGCCGACAGCGATGCGGCGTGGGAAGCGGTCAAGACCTTCGAGAACCCGGCCTGCGTCATCGTCAAGCACGCCAACCCTTGCGGCGTGGCCGTCGCGGCCGATCCGCTCTCCGCCTACCGCCTCGCCTTCGCCACCGACACCACCAGCGCCTTCGGCGGCATCATCGCCTTCAACCGCGAAGTGGATGCCCAGACCGTCGAGGCCGTGTCGGCCCAGTTCCTCGAAGTACTGATCGCGCCGGCCTTCACCACCGAAGCCAAGGCCCTGATCGCCGCCAAGAAGAACGTGCGCGTGCTGGAAGTGCCGCTGGAAGCCGGCTACAACCGCTTCGACATGAAGCGCGTCGGCGGCGGCGTGCTGGTGCAGACCCCGGACATTCGCAACGTGCTGCTGGACGAGCTGAAGGTGGTCACCAAGGCGCAGCCGACCCAGAAGCAGCTGGCCGACCTGCTGTTCGCCTGGCGCGTGGCCAAGTTCGTCAAGTCCAACGCCATCGTGTTCGCCGGCGAAGGCCGCACCCTCGGTGTCGGCGCCGGCCAGATGTCGCGCGTCGACTCGACCCGCATCGCCGCCCGCAAGGCCGCGGACGCCAACCTCAGCCTCAAGGGCGCGGTGGCCTCGAGTGACGCCTTCTTCCCGTTCCGCGACGGCATCGACGTGATCGCCGAGCAGGGCATCGCCGCGATCATCCAGCCGGGCGGTTCGCTGCGCGACGAGGAAGTGATCGCCGCCGCCGACGAGCACGGCATCGCCATGGTGTTCTCCGGCGCGCGCCATTTCCGCCACTGATCGATTCGGTATCGCCTCACCCGGCCGCGGCAACCGGCGGCCGGGATGTTTCACAGGACATGTTTTGAAAGCAGTATTTTTGACGGCCGCCTGCCTGGCCTTCAGCCCTTTGGCTCAGGCCGAGGCCGACGGCGGCTGGTTCGACCAGTGGTCCCGCAATGTGTCGCAGACCTGGAACGAGGGTTACAACGAACTCTACGTGCCGGCCTATACCTGGCATAACCGTTATGTGTACGACCGGGTCAAGATCGACGGCTACAACGAAAAGCCCTGGGGCCTTGGCCTGGGCAAGGGCCGGATCGACGACAAGGGCAACTGGCACGGGCTGTACGCCATGGCCTTTCTGGATTCGCACAAGGATGTAGAACCTTTCGCCGGCTACGCTTGGCAGGCCATGTGGTATCCGGCCGAAGACTGGCGCGTCGGCGCGGGCTTCACCGTCGGCGTCACGGCGCGGCAGGACTATCGCTATATTCCGTTCCCGGCGGTCTTGCCGCTGGCATCGGTCGAGTACAAACGCCTTGCTGTGCAGGCCACCTACGTGCCGGGCAGCAGCGGGGCCGGCAATGTGTTGTTCACGTGGTTGCGCTGGCAACTTTGATCATGAACCCCGAGGCCTGCCTGCGGCAGGCCGACATGCAGGAAGCTTTTTCATGAAAATCCTCGTCATCGGCAACGGCGGGCGCGAGCACGTGCTGGCCTGGCGCATCGCCCGCTCGCCGCGGGTACACAAAGTGTTCGTCGCGCCCGGCAATGCCGGCACCGCACGCGATCAGGACCTGAGCAACGTCGACATCGCCGCCACCGACATTCCCGCGCTGGTCGAGTTCGCCCGCCGCGAGGACGTGCAGCTGACCGTGGTCGGCCCCGAGGCGCCGCTGGCCGCCGGCGTGGTCGACGCCTTCCAGGCCGCCGGCCTGAAGATCTTCGGCCCGACCCGCTTCTGCGCCCAGCTCGAATCGAGCAAGGACTTCGCCAAGGCCTTCATGAAGCGCCACGGCATTCCCACCGCCGGCTACGAGACCTTCAGCGATGCCGCCGCCGCCCACGCCTACGTGGACGGCAAGGGTGCGCCCATCGTCATCAAGGCCGACGGCCTGGCCGCCGGCAAGGGCGTGGTGGTGGCCATGACGCTGGAAGAAGCGCACCAGGCGGTGGACGACATGCTGTCCGATAACCGCTTCGGCGACGCCGGCGCGCGCATCGTGATCGAGGAATTCCTGGCCGGCGAGGAAGCCAGCTTCATCGTCATGTGCGACGGCAAGAACGTGCTGCCGCTGGCCACCAGCCAGGACCACAAGCGCCTGAAGGACAACGACGAAGGCCCGAACACCGGCGGCATGGGCGCGTATTCGCCCGCGCCCATCGTCACGCCGGCCATGCACGCGCGCGTGATGCGCGAGATTATCAACCCCACCATCAACGGCATGGCCAAGGACGGCATCCAGTTCACCGGCTTTTTGTACGCCGGCCTGATGATAGACGCGGCCGGCAATCCGAAGACGCTGGAATTCAACTGCCGCATGGGCGACCCTGAGACCCAGCCGATCATGTCGCGCCTGAAGACCGACCTGGTGGCGGTGATGGAGCACGCCGTCAACGGCACGCTGGACCAGATCGAGCTGGAATGGGACCGCCGCACCGCCGTCGGC
>JASLDQ010000116.1 GCA_030151505.1 Chromobacteriaceae bacterium | reverse complement strand
GCAGGGGTTTCACTCCCTGCGCAGATTCCGCAGGATTTCGTCGCACACGATACACGAGCCCGCCTTCGGGACTGGCAGGGCAAGCAAGGCCGCTCAAACAAAAACCCGCCGGTTGGCGGGTTTGTCGTCACTGCGCTTGCTGGCCGCGCATGACCGGGCGGAGGAAACAGGACGCCCCGGCAATCGGCTTGCCGGGGCGGCTCGGTTAGCGGCCGGCCCTTGCGGTCCGATCCGTCAGGACCACAAGGGAGCGCCGGGAATCACTTCTTGGCAGGCGCGGCAGCCGGTGCGGCGGGGGCCGCGGCCGGGGCGGCAGCCGGCTTCACTTCAGGCGTCTTTTCGCCCTTTTCTGCGGCCTTCTTGGCCGCCGGTTTCTTGGCCACATGCTTCTTGGCGGCGTGCTGCTTCACCACCTTCTTGTGGGCTTCCTTCTTGATCTCCGGCTTCTGCACGGCCGGGGCGGCATCCTTGGCGGCCGGGGCGGCTACCGGAGCAGGGGCGGCAGCCGGCGCCGCCGCAGGGGCGGGAGCGGCCAGGGCCAGGCCGGTACCGGCGGCGAACACGAGAGCGATGGCGGAATTCAGCAGCTTGTTCATGAACCTCTCCTAAAAATCTGTCTTGGGTGGTAAGCGACACGTCCTTGTGTCTTGAGGCCAGTATCGACTCCCCCTCCCTCCCCGTCTGTAGCAATCCGGTATCGGTGTAGGCGATGAATGTACTGACACCCGCCGTTACATTTCCCGTCATCGAGACGACCGGCCAGCAGGCCGGCACGCTCCCGGAAAACCGGGACACCTGACGGTAGTCCGCCGCCAGTCGATGCGTGATCCGGAGCCCGGAACCGGCCAGCCGGCCTGGTCGGCGGCACCCGGCGCCCTGCCCGATTCCTGCTATGAAATGAGGACGCGGATCGAAACCGCCGTCGTGGCGCGGGTCCGTGCCGTGGATGGCAATCCGGCTGGTGGACCACGGTGCCATACCGCGTCATCCGGTGCCGGATCGGGAATGGGCGATGAAACTTCAGCAACTGTCGGTGGACGATGCGCTGGCCAGCCTCGGCAGCACGCGGCGGGGCCTGGCCACGGTCGAGGCGGCCAAGCGGCTGGGCGAGTTCGGCCCCAACCGGGTCGAGCCGGTCGGCCGCACACCGTGGTGGTGGCGGCTGCTGCAGGAATTCACCCACTTCTTCGCCCTCATCCTGTGGGTCGCCGTGGCGCTCGCGCTGTGGGCCGAGTGGAACAGCCCGGGGCAAGGCATGGCCCGCATCGCGCTGGCGCTGGTGGTGGTCATCGTGGTGAGCGGGCTGTTTTCCTTCTGGCAGGAATACCGCATCGAACAGACGCTGGCCGCCCTGCAGAAGCTGCTGCCGCAACAGGTCGGGGCCCTGCGCGACGGCGCGCTGGTCCAGTTGCCGATCGAGCAACTGGTGCCCGGCGACGTGATCCGGCTCGACCAGGGCGACACCATTCCGGCCGACTGCCGCCTGATCGAGGCCTTCGCCGTGCGCGTCAACAACGCCACGGTCACCGGCGAAGCGGCCAGCCTGCGGCGGGACGCGGAGCCGGACGGGGAAGAAACGCTGCTGCACAGCCGCAACATCCTGCTGGCCGGCACCGCCCTGATCGCCGGACAGGGCCAGGCGGTGGTGTTCGCCACCGGCGCCCGGACCGAGTTCGGCCAGATCGCCCACCTCACCCAGACCGGCCGGGAGCCCGTTTCGCCGTTGCGTCGCCAGCTGGCGCGGCTGAGCCGGCTCATCGCGCTGCTGGCCGTGGGCATCGGCCTGCTGTTTTTCGCCATCGGCGCCCTGCTCGGCACGCCGTTCTGGCAGAACTTCATGTTCGCCATCGGCCTGATCGTCGCCATGGTGCCGGAGGGCCTGCTGCCGACGCTGACGCTGGCACTGGTGCTGGCAGCGCAACGCATGGCGCGGCGTCATGTCCTGATCCGCCATCTGCCGTCGGTGGAAACCCTCGGCTCCGCCACCGTCATCTGCACCGACAAGACCGGCACGCTGACGCAGAACCGCATGCAGGTGCGCGAGCTGCTGCTCGGCCTGCGCCGCTGCGGCGTGGGCGCACCGGCTGGGCCCGACGCCACGATGCTGCTGCAGGTGCTGCGCCAGTGCCACGAACTGACCGAGACCCAGCGGGACGGCCGGACCGTGCTGCTGGGCGACCCGATGGAAGTGGCCTTGGTCGAGCTGTCCCGGCGCTGGCTGCCGGCGGCGGCCGACTGGCCCCGGCTCGACATGCTGCCGTTCGATGCCGGGCGGATGCGGCAGTCGGTGGTGGTCGCCTCCCCCGACGGGCCCATGCTGTTGTGCAAGGGCGCGCCGGAAGCGGTGCTGCCGCTGTGCACCCATATCCGCCAGGCGGCACGGTGCGACGCACTCGACGAGCCGGCGCGGCGGGACATCGTGGCGGCGCAGAATGCCATGGCGGCGCAGGGCCTGCGCGTGCTGGCGGTCGCGGTCCGGCCGCTGCCGGCCGACTGGCGTGGCGGCGAGCGGGAAGCGGTGCTGACCTTCGTCGGGCTGGTGGCGCTGGAAGACCCGCCGCGGCCCGAGGTGCCGGACGCGGTGCGGCGCTGCCACGATGCCGGCATCAAGATCATCATGGTGACCGGCGACCACGCCGGCACTGCCACGGCGATCGCGCACGAAATCGGCCTGATCCGCACCGACGCCCCGGTGGTGATCGACGGGGAACGGCTGCGCCACCTGTCCGCCACCCAGCTGCAGATCGCGCTCGACGCGCCGGACATCCTGTTCGTGCGGCTGGCCGCCGACCAGAAGCTGCGCATCGTCGAGGCGCTCAAGCGCAAGCGCCATGTGGTCGCGGTGACCGGCGACGGCGTCAACGACGCGCCCGCGCTCAAGGCGGCGCACATCGGCATCGCCATGGGGCTGAGCGGCACCGACGTGGCCAAGGCCGCCGCCGACATGATCCTGCTGGACGACAACTTCGCCAGCATCGTCGTCGCGGTCGAGGAAGGGCGGGCGGTGTTCCAGAACATCCGCAAGTTCCTGACCTACGTGCTGGTGCACAACGTGGCCGAGCTGGTGCCCTATCTCGCCTTCGCGCTGCTGCACATCCCGCTGCCGCTCACCCCGATCCAGGCCCTGTCCATCGACATGGGCACCGACACGCTCACCGCGCTCGGCCTCGGGGTGGAAAAACCGTCGCCCGACGCCATGCGCCAGCCGCCCCGCCCGGCCGGCGAGCCGCTGCTGAACCGGCCGCTGATGCTGCGCGCCTACCTGTTTCTGGGCGTGATCGAGGCGGCCGCCGGCATGGCGGCGTTCTTTTTCGTGCTCGACCGGGGCGGCTGGCGCTTCGGCCAGGCGCTGGCCGTCGACGCCCCGCTTTACCTCCAGGCCACCACCGCCTGCCTGGGCGCGATCATCGCGCTGCAGATGGTCAACGTCTTCCTGTGCCGCAGCGCACGCCGCTCGGTGTTTGCCATGCGCTGGCTGGACAACCGCCTGATCGTCGGCGGGGTGGGCTTTGCCGCGCTGTCCATCCTGTTCATCGTCTACTCGCCGTGGGGCAACGCCCTGTTCGGCACCGCGCCGCTCGACCGCGGCGTCTGGCTGTTCATCCTGCCGTTTGCGGTGCTGTTGCTGGCGCTGGAGGAAGCGCGGAAATGGTGGGTGCGCCGCCGGTGAAGGACTACGTGACCGCCTCTTCGCCTGCCGGCGGAAAGCGTGAATTCGGCCCTCGCTCGGCGCCAGACCGGGCCATGTCGACCCGGTGCCGGCCGGGCGCCTCATCGTGGAGAGGACGGACCGGCCCGATCGCTCGGTTCCAGCCGAGCATGACCACGGTCAACCTCGCGCCGAAAAACGCGCTGCCATAGTCGGCCAAGCTGCTCTATACCGTCAGGTATGCCGGGGGCAAAAACCCGGCTTGATCCCGGGGAGGACGCCATGCGTTGGGAGCGGATGACGAAGTGGGCTGGCGGCACGCTGTTGGCGCTGCTGTTGCCGGGGCTGGCGCACGCGGTGCCGAGTTATGCCCGCCAGACC
>JASLDQ010000109.1 GCA_030151505.1 Chromobacteriaceae bacterium | reverse complement strand
GTCGCGGCTGACCACCACCAGCCGCCCGTCGCGGCCGTGCTTGAGCGAAGCGAGTTTCATGGCTGGTCATCCTCTATGGCCGTCGGCGGAGGTTTTCCACGAATCCACATAAGCCGGCCATTCCACTCCCTCCGGCAGCGCCGGCACCGTCAGTGGCTGGCGGCTGTCGATCATTACCGCCACTTCGTCGGTGGCGGGGCGGGCGGCGGCCTGTGCGACGGCGAAGGCCTTGGGATGCGGGCCGTGGGTAAGGCCGGCCGGGTGCAGCGTCGCCATGCCGGGATGGATGTGGTCGCGGCTCATGAAGCTGCCCTGATGGTAGAAGATGAACTCGTCGAAATCGTCGTTGTTGTGGAAGAACGGCAGCTTCAGCGCGCCGGGGTCGCTTTCCAGCGGGCGTGGCACGAAGGTGCTGACCACCAGCTCGTCGCTGACGAACGTGGCGTGCACCGACGGCGGCAGGTGGTAGCGGTGGCTCATCACCGGTCGCAGCGCGCGCCAGTTGAGCGCGTAGGCGCACAGCTCGCCGTGCCAGCCGATCGCGTCGAGCGGATTGAACGGCCAGTGCTGGGCGCTGACCTTGCCGTGACGCTTGATCTGCAGCGTGGTCGGGATTTCGCCTTGTTGGGCGGCAAAACCGGCGTCGATCTGCGGCACCCGAAGGGCTGCGGCGTCGAACAGCGCCTGCGGGCCGAGCAGGGCGCGGTCCGGCGTGTCGAAGTGGCGTTCGCGCGCCTCGATCAGCAGCAGCGCCAGCGGCGCGGCGCCCTCCAGCCGCCACATCGCGCCGCGCGGCAGCAGCACGTAGTCGCCGTCCGTCACCGCCAGCCGGCCCCAGTCGCAATACAGCTCGGCACGGCCGGCGTGCAGGAACAGCAGCGTGTCGCCGTCGGCGTTGCGCACCAGCGGCGTGGCGCCGTCGCAGTGCCACATCCGCGCTTCCAGTGCGCCGTTGTGCAGCACGACCGGCGCGTCCCACGGGCTCTGGCTGGCGCCGAGCCGGCCGAGATCGAAGGCGCGCGGCCGCAGCGGACCGGTGATGCTGCTCCAGCCGGTCGGCGGGTGGGCATGATGGAAATGGCAGGCCGGCCCGTCGAAGCCGTCGCGCCCCATTTCGCGCTCGAAGCTGCCGGCCGGCAGGTCGGTATGGGCCTGGTGCGAATATTCGCCCGAGGCCAGCGGCCAGCGGATCGGATGGCGGTTCATGGTGCGTCCTCCTTCAGCACGCCGCGCGCGAGCTGGTCGCGTTCGATCGCCTCGAACAGCGCGCGGAAATTGCCCTCGCCAAAGCCCTCGTCGCCCTTGCGCTGGATGATTTCGAAAAAGATCGGGCCGATAACGTTCTTGGTGAAAATCTGCAGCAGGAGGCCGCCGCCGGGCGAGCCGTCGACCAGGATGCGGTTGCGCCGGAGCCGGGCCACATCCTCGCCGTGGCCGGGCAGGCGCGCGTCGAGCAGGTCGTAGTAGCTGTCGGGCGTGTCGAGGAACTCGATTCCGCGCGCGCGCAGCGCCTCGACGGTCGCGTAGATGTCGTCGGTGGCCAGCGCGATGTGCTGCACCCCTTCACCGTGGTAGGCGTGCAGGTATTCCTCGATCTGCGATTTGTCATCGGCCGACTCGTTGATCGGGATGCGGATCTTGCCGCAGGGGCTGGTCATCGCCCGGCTTTTCAGGCCGGTGAGTTTGCCTTCGATGTCGAAGTAGCGGATCTCGCGGAAGTTGAACAGGTGCTGGTAGAAGCCGGCCCACTGGTCCATGTGGCCGCGCTCGACGTTGTGGGTCAGGTGGTCGATATGGGTGAGGCCGACGCCGCCGGAGTTGGCGGCCGGCTCGGGCAGGAAGTCCACGTCGTAGATCGAGCTGTCGCCGTAGCGGTCGACCAGGTAGAGCAGCGCGCCGCCGATGCCGCAGAGGGCCGGGATGTTGAGCTCCATCGGCCCGGCCCGGCTTTCTACCCCTTCCGCGCCCAGTTTCAGCGCCCGCCGCCAGGCGAAGGCCGCATCCTTGACCCGGAAGGCGAAGGCGCAGGCCGACGGGCCGTGCAGGCGGGCGAAATCCTTGCCGAAGCCGGCCGGTTCGGCGTTGACGATGAAGTGGATGTCGCCCTGCCGCCACAAGGTCACGGCCTTGCTGCGGTGCCGCGCGGCCGCGACAAAGCCGAGCCGGGCGAACAGGACCTCCAGCTCGGCCGGCTGCGGCGCGCTGAATTCGACGAACTCGAAACCGTCGGTGGCCATCGGGTTGCTGCTGTCCATCGGCATCTCCTGTGCAGGCGGCTTACCGCTGAAAGCGGAAGCGTCGAAAAAGGGCGGGTGGCGGGGTGATCTTGGGTTGATGTCGCCAGGCCCGGTCCCGTTCAAGGCATTGGATCGCGGGCCTGTTTCCGCTCCGTCCGGCGTCATGCCAGTCCCTGTTCCGCGCACCAGCCGGCAAACGCGGTTTCCAGTTGCTCGAAGCTGTCGATCACGAACAGGTCGTTCTGCATGTGCCAGATGTCGTAGGGCCGGGCCGCGATGGCGGCGAGGTCGAACGGATGTTTGCGGGTGGCGTCCGACAGGCTGTAGAGCACCTCCTTGGGGGAGGACACGATGCCGGAGCCGTAAATGCGCAGCCCGCCGTCCTCGCGGATCAGGCCGAATTCGACCGTGAACCAGTAGATGCGCGGCAGCCATTCGGTCGCCGGGTGGTTTTGCTCGAAGGCGGCGACGCCGGCGCGGCCGAAGCGCTCGAAAAAGGCGGCGAAGCGCGGATGCACCAGCAGCGGCGCGTGGCCGAGCAGATCGTGGAACATGTCTTGCGCCGGGGTGTAGTCTATTTCGTCGGGGCGGCGGATGAAGTCGGTGGACGGGAAGACCCGCCGCGCCAGCAGCGCAAAGAATTCGTCGTTGGGCACCAGTCCGTCGACACGGGTGAGCTGCCAGCCGCTGCGGGCGCGGATGGCGTCGCTGATGTCGGCCAGCCGCGGGATGTGGTCGGCCGGAAAGCCGATGGCGGTCAGCCCGTCCAGAAAGGCGCGGCAGGCCCGGCCGGGCAGGATGGCC
>JASLDQ010000271.1 GCA_030151505.1 Chromobacteriaceae bacterium | reverse complement strand
GCCACCCACCAGCTCGCCGCCGGCGATTTCACCGCCCGGGTCGAAGCGCACCGCCGCGACGAATTCGGCCAGCTGGCACAAGACTTCAACCGGCTCGCCCAGACGCTGGAGCAGAACGAAAGCTTGCGGCGCCACTTCATGGCCGACGTCTCCCACGAGCTGCGTACACCGCTGGCGGTGCTGCGCGGCGAGCTGGAGGCACTCGAGGACGGCATCCGCGCGCCGACTCCGGCCTCGCTGCGTTCCTTGCAAGCCGAAGTGGCGACCCTGTCCAAACTGGTCGATGATCTTCACCTGCTGTCGCTGTCCGAACTGGGCGCGCTCAGCTACCGCAAAACGGGCGTCGACGCCGGCGAGCTGCTGGAACTGGCGCTCGACGCCTTCCAGCAGCGGCTGGCGCGCCGACGCATCGTCGTGCACCGCGACTGGCCGGCCAAGGGCTGCCGGGTGTTCGGCGACCGGGAGCGGCTTCATCAGCTGTTCAACAACCTCCTGGAAAACAGCGTGCGCTACACCGATGCCGGCGGGCGCCTGGACGTGCGATGCCGCTGCGATGCGGCACATGTCTGGCTCGAGTTCGATGATTCGGCACCGGGCGTGCCGCCGGCGCAACTGCCGCTGCTGTTCCAGCGCTTTCGCCGGCTGGACAGCTCGCGCGCCAGCGACGGCAGCGGGCTGGGACTGGCCATCTGCCGCAACATCGTCGCAGCACACGATGGCGAAATCGTCGCGCGGGCGTCGCCGCTGGGCGGACTGGGCCTGACGATCCGCCTGCCGCGCCTGGGGGCGGAAAAAGAAGATGGCGCCCCGGCGCGTGCCCGCGGCGCCGGGCGCACTGAAGGAGAAAGACGCCGATGAGCCCCCTGCCACAGGATGCCCCGACCCTGCTGATCGTCGAGGACGAGCCCAAGCTCGGCCGGCTGCTGGAGGAATACCTGCACCGCGCCGGCTACGCCACCGAGCACATCGGAGACGGCAATGCCGTGGTGCCGCGCGTGCGCGCGACCGGGCCGGCGCTGATCCTGCTAGACCTGATGCTGCCGGGCAAGGACGGCGTGACAATCTGCCGGGAATTGCGCGCCTTTTCCGACGTGCCGATCGTGATGATGACGGCGCGAGTGGAGGAAATCGACCGCCTGCTCGGTCTCGAGGCCGGCGCCGACGACTACATCTGCAAACCCTACAGCCCGCGCGAGGTGGTCGCCCGAGTCAAGGCCATCCTCCGCCGCGCGCACCGCTCCCCAACGCCGCCGGATGGGCTGCTGCTCGATGAAGCGCGTCACGAGGCGCGCTATCGCGACCAGCCACTCGACCTCACCCAGGTCGAGTTCCGGCTGCTCCAGACGCTGGCGGCTGCGCCAGGGCGGGTGTTTTCGCGCGACCAGTTGCTGAACCGGCTGTACGACGACTACCGCGTCGTGACCGACCGCACCGTCGACAGCCACATCAAGAACCTGCGGCGCAAGCTCGGACAGGTCCACCCCGACCCTGAGCTGATCCGCTCGGTCTACGGCGTCGGCTACAAACTGGACTGGTCGTGACCCGATGAATGGCCTTCCGGTGGTACGCACCAAAGCACCAGTCCGCTGAGCCGGTCGGTCCCGGTCTGGTTCCGGGCGACACCGGTCAGTTGCCCCCTCCTACTGCATCTCCCCGGCGCGGCCGGCACAGGACGGGCGCCTCCCCGTTTCCGCAACGGCAGCAACCCGTAACTCGCCCCCATGCCGATCCGGCCGTTGCCCGGGCACACCGGCCATCAGTACACCCGGTCGTGGGCGGCGGCGAGCGCGTGAATTGCGTGGTGGAATCGTGCGGGGCGCACAGTACTAACAGGAGCGGGGGGCACTCGCGCAGAGCGGGCGGGGGTGAATTCCAACGATAACAGCGACGCTCCATCGCTTTAGACGGTCGCCACCGATAACCGCTTCCACCCCTTGGGTCACAAGGGTTCGGCGGTGCGCGGGCGGCATGCCATTTCCGGTCACGAGGACGACTGAATCTCTCAAGCGGACAGCGCTGGCGGATGGGTGCCCATCGCATCGCGCGGTGCGATGCGCATCGGACGGCCATCCAGCTCGTCAGTCGCTCAAAACGACGGAACTCACGCCGCGGCGCGTCTCGGCAAGGCGGAAAGGATGCCGGCAGGGCCAGCCCGCGCCCGCCGGGATCGGAAGAAAAGAAACAAGGCTCAACGATACGGGGGTGGCGGAGGCGGCATCAGGTAGCCGCGGTTGGGCGCAGCCCCGTAACCCAGCACCTGATTGCCCTTGGCGTACATGCACTGGTCGTAAGCCAGGTTGTAACGCTGCTGCGCGTCGCTCCCGGCATAGGCCGACTGGCCGGAGCCGTGCGCCGTCCCGGCCAGCAGGCCCGCACCCGCGCCCACGCCAGCACCGCGCTGGCCGCCGATCAGGGCGCCGGCCGTGGCGCCGACCACCGTGCCCAGCGCCATGCTGCCCGCCATATTGTCGGCCGCCGCCTCGTTGCGGCTGGTGCCAACCGACTGGGCGGCGAACTGGCGACACTCGGCGTCATCGTGCCGGAACACTTCGAACGGCTTGCCCGGGGCCGGCATGACCCGTGACGTCGGCCCGAGTGGCGCGGTAGCGCACCCCGCCAGCAGGCTGAGCAGCAGGACGGGCGCTGTCAGTGGCATCCGGATTCTCATGGTCGTCTCCTAGCGGCCGGGCGGTACGGCGGGCACCACCTGCCAGCCCTCCGGACATTGCGGCACATCTGGGTAGTACTGGTTGAGCGATTGGCAGAAATACCATTGCTGCGCCGGCGGCTGCGGTTGCGGCGCCACCACGACGGGAGGTGGCTCGACCAGGGCCGGCGTCACCGGATAGGGATACATCGGCAAGTCATAGAGATACCAGGCACCGGCCACGACCCACCACCAGCCAAACCGGTCGCCGTAATAGCCGTGCACCCACCGTCCGCCCCGCCAGGCGTCGATGCCGAGGTAACGCGGATGCCAGCCGCGCTCGCCGTAATGATGGAATCCCGGCCCCCGCTCCCGGTGAAAGGGCTCGGCCGACGCGGACATGCTGGCCAGCGTGCTCACGACCAGCAGAGGACATGCAATCCAATAACGCAGAGTTCTCATTATCTTCACCTTGCAGAGTCGGTCCGGGCAGCCATCCAGCCGCGCGAACGCACCCTGTCCGTTCAATTCCTGCCCAATTCCCCTGCCGCCTCGTCGGCGGCCCCGGAGAATCGCCCGGCTCCGGCCAGCCGCAAGACGGCCTGGATCGACTCCGCCGGCCTGGCGGCCGCAAGCGACGGGCCCTGTGCTTTGACCCGGACCGGACCGACCCGGTTCGAACAGAGGCCGACCGACGATCATGCCGCCGCGACCGGCTCGATACCGGCCCGGTCATCAAACGGCAAGCGCGGGTATCGGCCGGTACAGACTGAGCATAGGAAGGAAATGCGGAGAAAAAGTGGAGAACAACCGTTGGCCGGACGTCTCGCTGGAAGTCTCCAGCCCAGTTTCTCCGGTGAGACAGGCAGGACCGATACGTCACCGTCCCCGGCGACAGGATTGCCGGGCGTTTCCTTGCCCTGCAGGAGCCGCGCACCAGCCCGTGCGCAGTCAGAGTAATCCTCATGATTACTGCTCACTGTTCGCTCAGCCCGCCAGTTCCTGCGTCTCGCCCGGTTGCAGGGCTGGCCTCGTGCAGCCCCCATCGGAGAACGCGGCACAACCTCGCCTTTCTCTCTCCGCATCAATTATTCGGCCTGAATATCGCGTTTGATTCGCCGATGGCGGGAACTATAGTGACTACGTAATGGGGATTGCATAAACCCGGTCTGATAAGCAGCGGAGGCGGCGTATTTCACGGCCTTGGAGAGGTCTGCCCGCGCCATATCGCTCGAACGGATGCCTCTTGATGACCGGCCGAACCATT
>JASLDQ010000016.1 GCA_030151505.1 Chromobacteriaceae bacterium | reverse complement strand
GCGGCGGATGTAGTTGACGATCGCTTCGTCGAACTTGTCGACGCCCACGCGAACCGAACCTTTATAGACAATGCCGCCCAGCGAGATGATGCCTACCTCGGTGGTGCCGCCGCCGATGTCGACCACCATCGAGCCGGTCGCCTCGGACACCGGCAGGCCGGCGCCGATCGCGGCCGCCATCGGCTCTTCGATCAGGTAGACCTGGCGGTCGCCGGCGCCCAGTGCCGATTCGCGGATCGCGCGGCGCTCGACCTGGGTCGAACCACACGGCACGCAGATGACGATGCGCGGGCTGGAGGCGAAGAAGCGGCTGGGGCTGACCTTCTTGATGAACTGCTTGAGCATCTGCTCGGTCACGGTGAAGTCGGCGATCACGCCGTCCTTCATCGGGCGGATGGCGGAGATGCTGCCCGGGGTACGGCCGAGCATTTTCTTGGCTTCGAGACCGACCGCCAGAATGGTCTTCTTGTTGGAATTGGCTTCGTGATGGATGGACACCACCGACGGCTCGTTGAGGACGATGCCCTTGCCCGGTACGTAGATCAGGGTGTTGGCGGTACCGAGGTCGATGGCGAGATCGTGCGAGAAATAACCGGTAATGGAACGGAGCATGTAACAATCCTGATTCGCCGCGCCGCGCATCCTGCCCGGCAGCGACGAGCGTCAAATTCGGTCTGGTCAAACGCCCGGCGGCGTGTCTTGCAAGGCCGGGCGGAGCTTGGGAGTAACAGGCCGGGTATGATACCCTACAACATTTGAAATATTAAGGTTTTATCGAGGTTTTTATGTCGCTATCGACTGCCGACGTAGCCCGTATCGCCCGCCTCGCCCGCTTGCGCGTGAACGAGGCGGACAGCCGCACTATCGAAGCCCAACTGAATGGCATTCTCGGCCTGATCGAGACCATGCGCGCAGTGGACACCACTGGTGTCGAACCGATGTCGCACCCGCAGGATCTCAGCCTGCGCCTGCGCGATGATGTCGTGACCGAGACCGACCGCCGCGCCGCCTACCAGGCCGTGGCCCCGCAGGTCGAAAACGGCCTGTACCTGGTCCCCAAGGTTATTGAATAAGCGAAAACGGAACCGGGAAGCAGAACCGGACCACCGGGCGCACCGCACCGGTGCCCGCCCGCCACCCGCCACATCCCGAACTGAAGCCATGACTGCTACCCTAAAACAGCTGGCCGGCGCGCTGGCCGGCAAACAGATGTCCAGCGTCGAGCTGGTGACCGACACCCTCGACCGCATCGACGCACTCAACCCCAAGCTCAACGCCTTCATCACCGTCGACCGCGACGGCGCGCTGCTTGCCGCCGCCGCCGCCGATGCCGCGCGCGCCGCCGGCACCGCCGGCGCCCTCGCCGGCATTCCGCTGGCGCACAAGGACGTGTTCGTCACCGAAGGGCTGCGCACCACTTGCGGTTCGAAGATGCTCGACAACTTCGTCGGCCCCTACGACGCGCACGTGGTCGAACAGTGCCGCGCCGCCGGCCTGGTGCTGGTCGGCAAGACCAATATGGACGAATTCGCGATGGGCTCGTCCAACGAGAATTCGTTCTACGGCGCGGTCAAGAACCCGTGGGATCTGGCGGCGATTCCGGGCGGCAGCTCGGGCGGCTCGGCCGCGGCGGTGGCCGCGCGCATGGTGCCGGTCGCCACCGGCACCGACACCGGCGGCTCGATCCGCCAGCCGGCCTCGCACTGCGGCATCACCGGCATCAAGCCGACCTACGGCACCGTCAGCCGCTACGGCATGGTCGCTTATGCCAGCTCGCTCGACCAGGGCGGCCCGATGGCGCAGACCGCCGAGGACTGCGCGCTGCTGCTCAACGTGATGGCCGGTTTCGACCCGCGCGACTCCACCAGCCTCGAACGCGCCCGCGAAGACTACGCCCGCGACCTGAACCAGCCGCTCGCCGGCCTCAGGATCGGCCTGCCGAAGGAGTTCTTCGCCGAAGGGCTGGACCACGACGTGGCCCGCGTGATCGACGCCGCCGTGGCCGAGCTGAAAAAGCTTGGCGCCGAAGCGGTCGAGGTCAGCCTGCCGAAAACCGAGCTGTCGATCCCGGCCTACTACGTGATCGCCCCGGCCGAAGCGTCGAGCAACCTCAGCCGCTACGACGGTGTGCGTTACGGCCACCGCGCCGCCGACTACCGCGACCTGAACGACATGTACGAGAAGAGCCGCGCCGAAGGCTTCGGCGCAGAAGTACAGCGCCGCATCATGGTCGGCACCTACGTGCTCAGCCACGGCTACTACGACGCCTACTATATCCAGGCGCAGAAAATCCGCCGCCTGATCGCCGACGACTTCCAGGCCGCCTTTGCGCGGTGCGACGTGATCCTCGGCCCGGTCGCGCCGACCGCCGCCTTCAATCTGGGCGAGAAGTCCGGCGATCCGGTGCAGATGTACCTGTCGGACATCTTCACCCTCGGCGTCAACCTGGCCGGCCTGCCCGGCCTGAGCATGCCGGCCGGTTTCGCCGGCAACGGCCGCCCGGTCGGCGTGCAGCTGATCGGCAACTATTTTGCCGAAGCCCGCCTGCTCAACGTCGCCCACCAGTTCCAGCAGGCAACCGACTGGCACCAGAAGGCGCCAACACTGTGAGCCTGAAACTGCGTCACATCGTCCGCAGCGGCAAGGCGGTCGGCACCATTCTCGTGCCGCACCGCTTTCGCGACGGCCTGTTCGCCGCCACCCATACCCACAACGAGAAGGATTACGTGCGGGTACGCAGCGAGCGCGAACTGGTCGCACTGGCCCAGCAGGGCTACCGGATCCTGATGAGCAACCCGAAAGCGTCCGGCCACACCGTGCCGATGCCGGTGGTGGCGGAAATCTACGAAAAACAGGTCAAGCAATCATGAAGTGGGAAATCGTTATCGGGCTGGAAGTCCA
>JASLDQ010000261.1 GCA_030151505.1 Chromobacteriaceae bacterium | reverse complement strand
CTGTTCGACAAGGATGCGCTGTTCGCCCGGCTCAATCTTGACGACGACGAAATGTCGCTTTACCGTGCGCTCCAGCAAAAATTCCTGCCGGAACACCCGTTGCCCGAACTGGTGATCGTGCTGCAGGCTTCGCCAGAGGTCGCGGCACGCCGCATCGCCGGGCGCGGAAACGCCTACGAATTCAACTTCCCCGATGGCTATCTGCGCCGGCTCGAAACGGTGTACAACGACTTTTTCCACCACTACGATGCGGCTCCCGTGCTGGCGGTCAATACGGACAACCTGAACCTGGCCGAAAGCGACGAGGACTTCGAGTGGTTGCTGCGCTGCATTGCAGACATGCGCGGCACCCGCAGCTATTTCAACAAGAGCGCCTGACGCCGCTTGCGCGCAGACCGTGCCGGCCCGATGCCTGCCGATGCGGTTTGACTAGGATCGTTATCTATGAAAATCACCATCAACACGCTGGCAAAGCTGGTTCACGAAGGCCAGAAGCTGACCATGCTGACCTGTTACGATTCCAGCTTCGCCCAGACCATGGACGAAGCCGGGGTCGAGATGTTGCTGGTCGGCGATTCGCTCGGCATGGTCGTGCAGGGGCACGACTCCACCCTGCCGGTGAGCATTGACGAGATGGTCTATCACACCCGCTGCGTCGCCCGCGGCACGCGCAATGCGATGGTGGTGGCCGATCTGCCGTTCGGTGCTTACCAGCAGTCGCCGCAGCAGGCGTTCGACAGCGCGGCGCGCCTGATGGCGGCCGGCGCCAACATGGTCAAGCTCGAGGGCGGTGCGATCATGGCCGAGACCACCCGCTTCCTCGTCGACCGCGGCATTCCCGTGTGCTCCCATATCGGCCTGACGCCGCAGTCGGTCAACACCCTGGGCGGATATCGGGTGCAGGGCAAGGATGACGCCGGTGCCGCGCAGCTGCTGGCCGATGCCCGCACGCTGGAAGCCGCCGGCGCCGCGCTGGTGCTGATGGAGGCCATGCCCGCCGCGCTGGCGAAGCAAGTGACCGATGCCCTGAGCGTGCCGACCATCGGCATCGGTGCCGGTGCGGCTTGCGACGGCCAGGTGCTGGTGGTGTACGACATGCTGGGAATCTATCCCGGCAAGAAGGCCCGCTTCGTGCGCGACTTCATGCAAGGGGCCGACAGCATCCCGGCGGCCATCGCGGCCTATGTCAAGGCCGTCAAGGACGGCAGCTTTCCGGCGGCCGAGCACTCTTTCTGACCGGTCGCGCAAAGTGTGGGGCAGGGACGGGCCGCGGCGGCCTGCCCGTTCCGCGCTTTCATTCCGACATTTCACGACGACAAGTCCAATGAACATCATCAACACCATTACCGAATTACGCGCCTGGCGGCGCGAGGCGGGTCGGATCGCGTTCGTGCCGACCATGGGCAATCTGCATGAAGGCCACCTGGCCTTGGTGCGCGAGGCCAGGAAGCACGCCCCGCACGTAGTGGTCAGCATTTTCGTCAACCGGCTGCAGTTCGGTCAGGGCGAGGACTTCGACAGTTATCCGCGCACCTTCGAGGCCGATTGCGCCAAGCTGCGCGAAGCCGGCGTTGATGTGCTGTTCATGCCGGATGAGCGCGAGCTCTATCCCAGTGTCAAACAGGACTACAACGTCGAACCGCCGCATCTGCAGAACGAACTGTGCGGCGCCTACCGCCCCGGCCACTTCCGCGGTGTCGCCACCGTGGTGACCAAGCTGTTCAACATCGTGCAGCCGGATGTGGCCTGCTTCGGCAAGAAGGACTTCCAGCAGCTTCAGGTCATCAAGTCGATGGTGGCCGACCTGAACATGCCGATCGAGATCGTGCCGGTTGATACCGGCCGTGCTGCCGACGGGCTGGCGCTGAGTTCGCGCAACGGCTATCTGTCCGAGACCGAGCGCGCGGAAGCGCCGCGTCTGTACCGCGAATTGTCGCGCATCCGCGACGCCCTGCTTGACGGCGACAGCGACTACGCCGCGCTCGAGGCCGGTGCGGTCGAGACCCTGCGCCGTCACGGCTGGTCGGTCGATTACGTCGAAATCCGCCAGGCCGATACGCTCGAACTCGCGCATGCCGGCGAGAAACGCCTGGTGGTGCTGGCTGCCGCCCGTCAGGGCAAGACCCGCCTGATCGACAATATCGAAATATTTCGTTGAAAATAGGCGCCACTGAGGACTGGCGGCCGGCGACAATGCCGGCCAAGCTTCGGCGCCGGTGCCGACCCGTCCTCCGGTTCCGTTTTACCCAGAGAAAATCCATGCTTCGCACCATGCTCAAATCCAAGCTGCACCGCGTGACCGTCACGCAGTGCGAGCTGCATTACATCGGCTCCTGCGCCATCGATGAAGACCTGCTCGACGCGGCCGACATCATGGAGTACGAGCACATCGACATCTGGAACGTGAACAACGGCGAGCGTTTCAGCACTTATGCCATCCGCGGCGAACGCGGCAGCGGCATGATCTCGCTCAACGGTTCGGCCGCCCGCCGCGCCGAAGTCGGCGACATCCTCATCATCGCCACCTTCGGGCAGATGAATGAAACCGAGATTGCCCAACTCAAGCCGCGTCTGGTGCATGTCGATGGCGACAACCGCATCATCGAGCTGCCGGAAAGCATCCCGGTCCAGGCCGCACCCTGATCTCTTTCGAATAGCCCAGAATCCGTGCCGGTCGGGTCTGCCCACGCCAACAGGGGCGAAGCCAGACCGTTTCGCCGGCACCTATCTACATGTCAAGGACGTCCATGACTCAGCAGCACAATCCCGTGCTTCAGCTCGCCCTGCAGCAGGCGATGCGCGACAAGCCAAAACGCCAACAGGTCAAGGAAGCGACCGACCTGATGTACAAGCGCTTCGCCGTTCTCCGCCAGTTCCGCCCGCTCGCCATCGGCATCCATGAGGACGCCATCGCCGCCCTGCCGCAATTCGATCCGGTCGTGGTGCAGCGCGTGATACAGCGCCACTGCAGCACCGCGCGCTACCTCAAGGGCATGATGCGTGACGGCTTCCGCTACAAGCTCGACGGCAAGCGCGCCGCCGAACTGTCCGAAGCGGAGAAGGACGACGCCAAGCGCCGTCTGGACCTGATGTCGGCCGACAAGACCGATGCGGCGGCCCCGGTTGCGACCGAAGAGGGTACCGCCGAGGTGGCCGTGGCGATCCCGGACGATGCGCCGGTTGCCGCCGCCGAAGACGGCCTGAGCCGCGAGGCCGCGGTGTCGGCGCTGGGTGAGGTTAAGGAAGAGCTGGGCGAAATCGTCAAGCTGCTCGACGGCGAAGAATCCAAACCCGCCGCCTGATCGGGTTTAAGCTTGCAAAAAAGCGCGATGTCCTTCCGGACTCGCGCTTTTTTGCATTCCGCCGGTTCTCAGTGCGGGAGGACAGTCGGGAGGTGCGCCTGCCGGATCCGGGCGAGGAAGTCGGCCGATTCCAGCGGCTTGCTGAAGTAAAAGCCCTGGACGATGTCGCATTCATGCTGGCGCAGATAGTCAACCTGCCGGCTGGTTTCGGCGCCCTCGGCCACGACCTTGAGGCCGAGGTTGTG
>JASLDQ010000238.1 GCA_030151505.1 Chromobacteriaceae bacterium | reverse complement strand
CAGCGGACGGTGCGGCCTATCGGGCGCTGGGTCGGCTGGCGCTGGAGTTGGCGCGGGTCGACGAGCCGAAACGGTCGGCTCTAGCGGGGATTCTGGGAGCTACCGGGTAGCTGGTACGAATGGCGGATGGACAAAAGCCCGAAGTGGCCCGGTCAGGGACTTCGGGCTTTTTGTTGTGAGGATGGCTTGGGGCCGTTGCCCCGGCGGCCGGCTTCGGCAGGCGCCGCGCTGAGCGGGGCGACGGAGTGGCAGTCGACGGTATCACCGCGCAGCCTACTTGCCGGCGTAGAGCACGAAGATGGCCGGGCGCTTGTGCAGGTCCGGCGCCGGGTTTGGCCAGGCGCCGACGCGGCGGCTGACGACGGTCTGGTTCGGCAGGGTCAGGTCGCAGGCTGCGGTCAGCAGGGTGGCGGGCTTGAGGGTGTCGCGCAGGATGGTGAGCAACTGGTTGTTGCGATAGGGCGTTTCGATGAACAACTGGGCGCAGTCGCGCTCGCGCGATTCCTGCTCCAGCCGGCGCAAGGTGGCGGTACGCTCGGCGGTATCGACCGGCAGATAGCCGTGGAAGGCAAAGCGCTGCCCGTTGCTGCCCGACGCCATCAGCGCCAGCAGAATCGACGAGGGGCCGACCAGCGGTTCGACCGCGAAGCCGCGTTCGTGCGCCAGCCGGACCAGGTTCGCGCCGGGATCGGCGATGGCCGGGCAGCCGGCCTCGGACAAGAGCCCCAGGTCGTGGCCGGCTTCCAGCGGTGCCAGCAGCCGGGCAATGTCGGCGGACAGGGTGTGTTCGTTGAGCTCGGCCAGTTCCAGTTGCTGCAGCGGCGTGGCGAGCTCGAGCTGCTTGAGGTGCTTGCGGGCGGTCTTGGCCGCTTCGACCACGAAATGCCGGATCGGCTGCACCAGAGCGCGCTGGGCCGGAATCACCCAGTTGTCGGCCGGCAACTCGCCCAGCGGGGTCGGGATCAGATAGAGCGTTGGCATCAGAGTGCCTCGATGCCGGCGTTTTTGAGCATGGAGACCAGCGCGAACAAGGGCAGACCGACCAGCGCGTTGGGGTCGGTGGAGTCGATCCGCTCGATCAGTGCGCCGCCGAGTCCCTCGCTTTTGCACGAGCCGGCGCAATGCAGCGCGTCGGGTTCGCGCTGCAGGTAAGCGTCGATCTGGGCATCGCTGTAGTCGCGCATCTGGACGGCGGTGATGTCGACCGTTTCCTGCAGCTGCTGGCTGCGGGTATCGAGCACCGCCAGGGCAGTGTGGAACACCAGCGCCCGGCCGCGCATGGCGGCAAGGGTGGCCCGGGCGGTATCGATATTGCCCGGCTTGCCGATCTGGCGGCCGTCGAGCAGGGCAACCTGATCCGAGCCGATGATGACGGCGCCTGCGTGGCTGTCGGCCAGCGACTGTGCCTTGATCCGCGCGAGGCGGCAGGCGGTGTCGAGCGCGGATTCGCCCGGCAACGGCGTTTCATCGCAGACGGGGGCGACGGCTTCGAAAGGCAGGCCGAGGCGGGTGAGGATTTCGCGGCGGAAGCGCGATGTCGAGGCGAGGACCAAGCGCATGAATCGATGTTGCTTTTGACAATGACAGGGCGGCGATTATATCATCCTGCGTTTATGTCCCAACCCATTTTGATCAATAGCCTGGACTTCGCCCGGCAGCACGGAAAGATCGACAACGAAACCGACGTGGTTTTGCTGCCGCGGCTTGCCGATGCGCTCGCGGATCGCGTGGGGCGGTTGACCTGGTCTCTGACCGGTGGAGTGGATCGTCTGCAGCGCGGTGTCCTGCGTTTGCGAGTGGACGGCGATGTGATGCTGCAATGCCAGCGTTGCCTTGAACCGTTGCCGCATCGCATCGAGGCCGACGCGACGATCACGCTGTTTACCGACGAGACTAGGCTCGAGGCGGCCTGCGACGAAGACGAAGAGCTCGACGGCATCATGGCCGAAGAAGAGTTCGACGTGCTGGCGTTGATCGAAGACGAAGTGTTGCTGGGTTTGCCGCTTGCGCCGCGCCACGACGAATGCCGTCCGGCCGCGCTTGAAAAGGCGAGGGCCGACAAGCCGAATCCGTTCGCGGTGCTGGCGGGTCTCAAGCACAAACCCGACTGAACCAGACTATTCAAGGAGTCAACCATGGCCGTTCAACAGAACAAGAAATCCCCGTCCAAGCGTGGCATGCACCGCGCCCACGACTTCCTGACCGCAGCGAATACCGCCATCGAACCGTCGACCGGCGAAGTGCACCTGCGTCACCACATCAGCCCGAACGGTTTCTACCGTGGCCGCAAGGTCGTGAAGGCCAAGGGCGAGTAATCGTCCGCGTTGCCTGTCCGGACAGCCGGTCTGGCCGACACGATGCCCCGACAAGCCGTGCAATTCGCACGGCTTTACTTTTCCTTGTAAGCCTCCATGACACTCACTGTTGCTGTCGATGTGATGGGCGGCGATGTTGGCGCCAAAGTCACCATCCCTGCCGCGTTGCATTTTCTCGATCGTTATCCCGACGTCCATCTGATTCTCGTCGGCATGCCCGACATCATCGAAGCCGAATTGAGCCTCCTGGGCCGGCCTGCCGATGCGCGTCTGACGGTGCAGCCGGCCAGCGAAGTTGTGGCGATGGACGAATCGCCACAATCCGCGCTCAAGAACAAGAAAGACTCGTCGATGCGGGTGGCGATCAATCTGGTGAAGGACGGACGCGCCCAGGCTTGCGTCTCGGCCGGCAACACCGGTGCCTTGATGGCGACCGCGCGCTTCGTGCTCAAGACCATCCAGGGCATCGACCGGCCGGCCATTGCCAAGCTGATGCCGACCATGCAGGGAGAGAGCTGCGTGCTCGACCTGGGCGCCAACGTCGACTGCACGCCGGAACAGCTGCTGCAGTTCGGCATCATGGGCGCGATGATGATTGAGGGCGTGCAGGGCAAGAAGAACCCGAGTGTCGGCCTGCTCAACATCGGCTCGGAAGACATGAAGGGCGGCGACAACGTGAAGCAGGCAGGGGAACTGCTCAAGGCTTCCGGGCTCAATTTCTACGGTAACGTCGAAGGTAACGACATCTATCGCGGCACGGTCGACGTGGTCGTGACCGACGGCTTTACCGGCAACGTCGCGCTCAAGACCTCGGAAGGGCTGGCCCACATGGTGGCGACCTTCCTGCGTGACGAATTCAACCGCAATCTGTTCACGCGCCTGTGCGCGCTGGCCGCCCTGCCGGTGCTGAACCGATTCAAGAAGCGTTTCGACTCGCGCCGGTATAATGGCGCCAGTTTTCTCGGCCTGCGCGGCATCGTGGTCAAGAGCCACGGCGGGGCCGACAGCGTCGGCTTCGGTTTTGCGCTGGAGCAGGCCCTGAAAGAGGTCCGCGCCGACGTGATCCGGCATATCAGCGCGCAAGTCAGCCACCGGCTGGCCGGGCTGGAATCGGCGGCGGAAAAGTAATCCATTCCCGGGTCGTCCGAGGCCGTCATGGCGACGGTGCGGCGGCTCCCAACACGAGGCTCGCATCATGCCTTACGCCCGTATTCTCGGCACCGGCAGCTACCTGCCGGCGCAGGCGCTGAGCAACGCCGAACTGGCTGCCCGCGTCGAAACCAGCGACGAATGGATCGTGTCGCGCACCGGCATCCGCCAGCGTCACATCGCCGCACCCGACGAAAAAACCAGCGATCTGGCCCTCAAGGCCGCCGAACGCGCGATCGCTTCCGCCGGGATCGACCGCGCCGATATCGACCTGATCATCGTCGCCACCACCACCTCCGACATGATGTTCCCGAGCACCGCCTGCATCCTGCAGGAAAAGCTCGGCCTGCCCGGCGTGCCGGCTTTCGATGTCCAGGCCGTCTGCGCCGGTTTCATCTACGCCCTGTCCACTGCCAATGCCTACATCCGTTCGGGCCAGGCCCGCAACGTGCTGGTGGTCGGCGCCGAAATTTTCTCCCGCATCCTCGACTGGAACGACCGCCGCACCTGTGTGCTGTTCGGCGACGGCGCCGGCGCGGTGGTGCTGGGCGCGTCGGACGAAGCCGGCATCCTGTCGACCCATCTACATGCCGACGGCCGCTACAAGGACATCCTCAACGTGCCGGCCAATCTGGTCGACGGCGAAATCAACGGCCGTCCCTTCCTGCACATGGATGGTCAGGCGGTGTTCAAGTTCGCGGTCAAGGCACTGTCGGAGCTGGCGGCCAAGACACTGGAGGCGAACGGCCTGCAGAAGAGCGATCTCGACTGGCTGGTGCCGCACCAGGCTAATCTGCGCATCATCGAGGCCACCGCCAAGCATCTGCACCTGCCGATGGACAAGGTGGTCGTCACCCTGCCGGACCACGCCAACACCTCGGCTGCCTCGATCCCGCTGGCGCTCGATGCCGCGGTGCGCGACGGCCGGATCCAGCGCGGTCAGCTCATCATGCTCGAAGGCATCGGCGGCGGCTTTGCCTGGGGCTCGGCGCTGTTGTGCTACTGATTCGAATCAAGCTGTGATGTCTGCCGTGGGCGGACGTTTTTTTACATTCCGATAGAGTATTAACTCGACATTGTCAGTCAGGGAGAGTGCGCATGGCGTTTGCCTTTCTGTTTCCCGGTCAGGGCTCGCAGAGCCTGAAAATGATGGACGGCCTGGCCGGCTACCCGGTGGTCAAGGCCACCTTCGACGAAGCCTCGGCCGTGCTCGGTGTGGATTTGTGGGACATGCTGCAGGCCGAATCGGCCGATGCCATCAACCAGACCGTCAACACCCAGCCGCTGATGCTGGCCGCCGGTGTGGCGACCTGGCGTGCCTGGCAGGCCGCTGGCGGCGCGCAGCCTGCCGCCGTGGCCGGACACAGTCTGGGTGAGTACTCCGCGCTGGTGGCCGCCGGCAGCCTGGCGTTCGCCGACGCGGTCAAGCTGGTGCGCCTGCGTGCGGAAGCCATGCAGGAAGCGGTGCCGGCCGGCACCGGCGCCATGGCCGCCATCATCGGGCTGGACGACGACGCCATCGTGGCCGCCTGCGCCGAAGCGGCGCAGGGCGAAGTGGTCGAGGCCGTCAATTTCAACTCGCCGGGCCAGGTGGTGATTGCCGGCAACAAAGACGCGGTCGCCCGCGCCATCGACGCCTGCAAGGCGCGCGGCGCCAAGCGCGGCCTGCCGCTGCCGGTGTCGGTGCCGTCGCACTGCGCGCTGATGAGGCCGGCCGCCGAAAGGCTGGCCGCCGCACTGGCCGGGGTCGAGATCAAGGCGCCGGCGATGCCGGTGCTGCACAACGCCGACGTCGCCAGCTACACCGATCCCGCACAAATCCGCGATGCGCTGGTGCGCCAGCTCTACAGCCCGGTGCGCTGGACCGAGACCATCCGCAAGCTCGCTGCCGACGGCATTGTCCTGCAGGCCGAATGCGGCCCGGGCAAGGTGCTGACCGGACTGGGCAAGCGCATCGTCGCCGAGGTGAAGACGCTGGCGCTGGTCGACGGCGCGGCGCTGGACGCAGCCAAGGCCGAGCTGGCATAAACTGCCGGCTTGAACGGGATTCATCCGGACGGAGCGCGGGATTCGCATGCGTGCGGTACGGCGTTTCGTCCCATTCAGATTTCACGGAGACACACCATGAGCCTGCAAGGCAAAGTCGCGCTGGTTACCGGCGCATCCCGCGGCATCGGTGCTGCGATCGCCGACACGCTGGCCCGTCAGGGGGCCGTCGTCATCGGCACCGCCACTTCCGAGGATGGCGCGGCCGCCATCAGCGCCAGGCTGGCCGAATTTGGCGGCCAGGGCGTGCAGTTCAACGTCAATGACGGCAACGACGGCATTGATCACCTGCTGAAGTTCGTCGAGGAAAAGTATGGAACAGTGGCGATTCTGGTGAATAATGCCGGCATCACCCGCGACGGCCTGCTGATGCGGATGAAGGACGAGGACTGGGACGCCATCATGGATACCAATCTCAAGTCGGTCTACCGCCTGTCCAAGGCCGTGCTGCGCGGCATGATGAAGGCCCGCTGGGGCCGCATCGTCAACATCGCGTCGGTCGTTGGCGTGATGGGCAACGCCGGCCAGTGCAACTACGCTGCCGCCAAGGCCGCCATCATCGGCTTTTCCAAGTCGATGGCGCGCGAAGTCGGTAGCCGCGGCATTACCGTCAACTGCGTCGCGCCCGGCTTCATCGAAACCGACATGACCCGCGACCTGCCCGAAGCGCAGCGCACCGCGCTGGAAAGCCAGATTGCGCTCGGCCGGCTCGGTCAGCCGCAGGACATCGCGGATTCTGTTGCATTTTTGGCCTCCGACAAGGCCGGCTACATCACCGGCAACACCCTGCATGTCAACGGCGGCATGCTGATGGTGTGAGGGTCGCAAAGACCCTTCGTAAGCTAGGTATTTTGATCTAATTTTTTTTTGGTAGAATGCACCGGTTTTTTCTACCCGCTTTCTGAAAGGCAAAGGTAAGTCCAAATGGAAAACATCGAACAGCGCGTCAAGAAGATCGTCGCAGAACAACTCGGCGTGAACGAAGCCGAAGTGAAGAACGAATCCTCGTTCGTGGACGATCTGGGCGCTGACTCGCTCGACACCGTCGAACTGGTGATGGCGCTCGAAGAAGAGTTCGAATGCGAAATCCCTGACGAAGATGCGGAAAAGATCACCTCGGTTCAGCAAGCCATCGACTACGTGTCGGCCCACCTGAACAAGTAAGATCGGCTTTCAGCAGACCTCTGCCGTACAGGGGCGCAAGCGCGCTCCTGTTGTCGCAGGGGTCTTTTGCCATTCATGGCTGTCAAACGGATGTTTCATGGCGCTGTCGCGGTCGTGTCATCATCGTGTGCCAGCCTGTCGCATCCCCAGACTGCAAAAGAGCTTCCGCCCCGTCTTCCGTATGCGGGTCGGGCGCGATGTTCATAAGGAGTAAGCCTTGGCACGACGCAGAGTTGTCATTACCGGCCTCGGCCTTGTCAGCCCGGTCGGCAACGACGTTGCCAGCGGCTGGGCCAATATCGTGGCCGGCCGCTCCGGAATCACCCAGGTCACCCGCTTCGACGCGTCCGGGCTTGCCGCCCGGATCGCCGGCGAAGTGCGCGACTTCGACATCGGAACCTACATTCCGGCCAAAGACGCCCGCCGCATGGACATCTTCATCCATTACGGGATGGCCGCCGGCATCCAGGCCGTGCGTGACGCCGGGCTGGAAGATGCCGCAGGGCTGGATCCCGAGCGCGTCGGCGTCATCGTCGGCTCCGGCATCGGCGGCCTGCCGCTGATCGAGGACACCCACAACGCCTATCTGGCCGGCGGTGCCCGCAAGATTTCGCCGTTCTTCATTCCGGGTTCGATCATCAACATGGTGTCGGGCAACCTGTCGATCCACTACGGCTTCAAGGGCCCGAGCTACGCCATCGTGTCGGCCTGCACCACCGCGACCCACTCGATCGGCGACGCGGCCCGCCTGATCGAATACGGCGACGCCGACGTGATGGTGGCCGGCGGAACCGAATCGACCGTCTGCCCGCTGGCCATCGGCGGCTTTGCCTCGGCCCGCGCGTTGTCCACCCGCAACGACGATCCGGCCGCCGCCTCGCGCCCGTGGGACAAGGACCGCGACGGCTTCGTGCTGGGCGAAGGTGCCGGCGTGCTGGTGCTGGAAGAGTACGAACACGCCAAGAAGCGCGGCGCCAGGATCTACGCCGAGCTGATCGGCTACGGCATGAGTTCGGACGCCTACCACATGACCGCCCCGCTCGAGGACGGCGAAGGCGCGTCGCGCTGCATGGTCAATGCGATGAAGAACGCCGGCATCAACCCGGATCAAGTCGACTACCTCAACGCCCACGGCACCTCGACCCCGCTGGGCGATCTGGCCGAAACCCAGGCCGTCAAGCGCACCTTCGGCGACCACGCCAGGAAGATCGCGGTCAGCTCGACCAAGTCGATGACCGGTCACCTGCTCGGCGCCGCCGGCGGGGTTGAAGCGGTGTTCTCCGCCTTGGCCGTGCACGACCAGATCCTGCCGCCGACCATCAACCTGGCCGAGCCGGGCGAAGGCTGCGACCTCGACTACGTGCCGAACGAAGCGCGCAAGGCCAAGGTCGACATCGCCATGTCCAACTCCTTCGGTTTTGGCGGCACCAACGGTACGCTGGTGTTCCGCCGGGTCTGATTTTCCGCCGATTGACGCCCCGAACCGCCGTGATACCCTCGCGGCGGTTTTTCTTTTTTCCGCAAAGGCGAATCCGCCGGTGATCCACCTCGAATCCCTTTCCAGTCCGCCCGACCTGCTCGCGCTGCACGCCGCCCGCCGTGCCGATTTCCCCTTCCTGCTACAGTCGTCCGGCCAGACTGGCCACGACATCCTGTTCGCGCTGCCGCAGGAGACTCGCCTCTACCACGACGGCGACGCCGCCCGTTTTGCCGCCGATCTGGCGGCCCTGCCGCTGGCACCCGCCGAACGTCCGGCCGGTTTGCCCTTCATCGGCGGCTGGTTCGTCTATCTGGGCTACGAGCTCCTGCACCAGTTCGAACCGAGCGTGGCCGCGCCCTTGCCCGATGCCTTCCCGCTCGCGGCACTGGCGCGCATGCCAGCGGCGGTCGTGGTCGACCGAACCACCGGCGGCGCCACGCTGGTAGCGGAAACCGTGGACCAGCTGGCCCAACTGCAGGCCTTGCTCACCGAGGTGCCGGCCTTTGCGCCACGGCCGGTACGGCTGGACGCCATCGAGGAGGACGAGCCGACCGCCTTCACCGACGCCGTGGCGCGCATCAAGCACTACATCGTCGAGGGCGACGTGTTCCAAGTGAACGTGTCGCGCGAGTGGCGCGCGACGCTGTGGCAGGGTGTGGATGCCCCTGATCTGTACGCCGCCCTGCGCCGCGCCAATCCCGCGCCGTTCTCGGCCCTGGCCGATTTCGGCGACTGCCAGATCGTCAGCTCCTCGCCTGAACGACTGGTGCGGGTCACGTCCGACGGCTGGATCGACACCCGGCCGATTGCCGGCACCCACCCGCGCTCGGCCAACCCGGCCGAGGATGCCGCGCTCAAGCAGCGCCTGATCGACAGTCGCAAGGAGCGGGCCGAGCATGTGATGCTGATCGACCTCGAACGCAACGACCTCGGGCGCGTGTGCGTGCCGGGCACCGTGGAGGTCAACGAGCTGATGAGCGTTGCCAGCTACGCCACGGTCCACCACATCGAATCGAACGTGCGCGGCCGCCTGCGCGTCGGCGTCCGCCCGGCCGACATCTTCCGCGCGCTGTTTCCCGGCGGCACCATCACCGGCTGTCCCAAGGTGCGCTGCATGCAGATCATCCGCGAACTGGAAACCGCGCCGCGCCGCGCCTACACCGGCAGCCTCGGTTACATCAACCGCGACGGCAGCCTGGACAGCAACATCCTGATCCGCAGCTTCATGCAGCAGGGCGCCCGGCTGCGTTTTCGCGCCGGCGCCGGCATCGTGGCCGACTCGGATGCCGGGCGCGAGCTGCAGGAGACCCGTCACAAGGCGCGCGGGCTGTTGCGTGCGCTGGGAGTCGAAGCGTGATTCTGGTCGACGGCCAAGCGGGCGATTGCATCCCGGTGCGCGATCGCGGGCTGGCCTACGGAGACGGCATTTTCCGCACCCTGCGTGCGCGCGAAGGTCGACCGCTGTTGTGGCGCTGGCAGTGGCAACGTCTGCGCCACGATTGCGCCGCACTTGGCTTGGCCTGTCCGGACGAGGCGGTGTGGCTGGCCGACATCGCCGCTTGCTGCGCCGGGCTGACGGACGCCACGGTCAAGCTGATGCTGACCCGCGGCGAAGGCCGGCGTGGCTACGCGCCGCCGCCGGATGCCCGGCCGACCCGCATCGTGCAGGCCTCCGCCTTCATG
>JASLDQ010000234.1 GCA_030151505.1 Chromobacteriaceae bacterium | reverse complement strand
AACAACGACGATTTCGACGAGTTCATCTTCTACCATCAGGGCAGCTTCATGAGCCGCGACCACATCCATCCCGGCATGGCGACGCTGCACCCGGCCGGCCTCACCCACGGCCCGCATCCCAAGGCCTTCGCCGTCGCCCAGGCCGCCGCCCGCCCCGCTACCGACGAAGTGGCGGTAATGATCGACAGCCGCCAACCGCTGACGGTGCCGGCGCTGCCGGAGGGAGTGGAATGGCCGGCTTATGTGGATTCGTGGAAAACCGCCGCCGACGGCCAGAGAGGATGACCAGCCATGAAACTCGCTTCGCTCAAGCACGGCCGCGACGGGCGGCTGGTGGTGGTCAGCCGCGACCTGAGCCGCTGCGTGCCGGTGCCGGCCGTCGCCCCCACCCTGCAGGCGGCGCTGGACGAGTGGGACCGGCTTGAACCGCCGCTGCGCGAAACCGCCGCTGCGCTGGAAGCGGGGCCGGTCAAGGGCGAAATGCCGTTCGAGCCGGCGCGCTGTGCCGCGCCCTTGCCGCGCGCCTACCAGTGGGCCGACGGCAGCGCCTTCCTGTCCCACGTCGAGCTGGTGCGCCGTGCCCGCGGCGCGCCGATGCCGCCGAGCTACTATCACGAACCGCTGATGTACCAGGGCGGCTCGGACGGCTTCCTCGGGCCATGCGACGACATCCCCTTGCAGGACGAGGCTTGGGGTTGCGATCTGGAAGGCGAAGTCGCCGCCATCACCGGCGACGTGCCGCCGGGCGCCGAGCCGGCCCGCGCCGCGACGGCGATGCGGCTGCTGATGCTGGTCAACGATGTCAGCCTGCGCAACCTGATCCCGGACGAGCTGGCCAAGGGCTTCGGCTTCTTCCAGAGCAAGCCGGCGTCGAGCTGCTCGCCGGTGGCCGTCACGCCGGACGAGCTCGGCCCGGCCTGGCGCGACGGCCGGGTGCATCTGCCGCTGCAGGTCAGCGTCAACGGCCGGCCTTTCGGCCACCCGGACGCCGGCGCGATGCACTTCGGCTTTCCGCAGCTGATCGCCCACGCCGCCCGCACCCGCGCGCTGACGGCCGGCACCATCGTCGGCTCCGGCACCGTGTCCAATGCCGATCCGAACGTCGGCGCCGCCTGCATCGCCGAACAGCGCATGCGCGAGCAGGAAAAGTTCGGCCGGCCGCAGACCCCGTGGCTGCGGGCCGGCGACCGGGTGCGGATCGAGATGCTGGACGCGCTGGGGCATTCCCTGTTCGGCTGCATCGATCAGGCCGTGGCCCCGGCCGGCTAAGCACCGGAGGGAAAACCGCCGGTGGATCAGCCACTTGCCGGACATCAATTCATCAAAAAAACTGCATTTCCGGTCAGGCATTCACTTTTTCGGTGGTTTTTCACAAAAACCGCTTGACCGGACGGCCGGATTCCGGTTTAATTCGCCTCCTCGACGCAGCGCAGCTGCAACGAAATGGCCAATTAGCTCAGTTGGTAGAGCAGCGGATTGAAAATCCGCGTGTCCTTGGTTCGATTCCGAGATTGGCCACCAGAATCATGAAAAACGGCAACCCGACGGGTTGCCGTTTTTCATTCCGTCGCCCCGTTCCATGCCGCCAGTCGGCCCGACTCGAACCAGAGCCCTGCCCCGTTGCGCGGAATGGCGTTGCCCAACGGCAGGAAGGTTCACCTTGGGACACCAGCTCAAAAACCTGGCTTTCATCACGACCAGTTCGCTGCTGCTGGCAGTGGCCGTCGTCGTGTTCTTCTCCCCCAATCACATCGTGCTGGGCGGCCCGCCCGGCATTTCCATCATCCTGTTTCACCTGCTCGGCATCAGCAAGGGGCTGACGGTCCTGCTGCTCAATGCCGTACTGGTGCTGGCCGGCGCACGCCTGCTCGGCATCGGCTATCTGCTGCGCACCGCGTATGCGATCGCCACCACCGCGCTGTTCATCGAAGTCCTGACCTGGCTGGCGCCGGATGCGGCCGTGACGGCCAACCCGCTACTGAACACGCTGTACGGCGGCATCCTCGCCGGCATCGCGCTGGCACTGGGCTTCAAGGGCGAGGCCGCCAGCGGCGGCTGGACCCTGATGGCACGCATCATCGCCAACGCGCTCAGGATCGGGGTCGGCCAGGTGGTCCAGTTCCTCGACATGTGCGTGATCGTCGCCTCGGGCATCGTCTTCGGTGACATCGAGGCCGCCCTGTGGGCCGGCATCGGCGTCTACGTTTCCGGCGTCGTCATCAATATGGTCATCGGCGGCCGGGCCAACAGTAAGGTCGTGCATGTTTCGACCCGTCAGGCCGAGGCCCTGTCCCGGCTGCTGCCGGAACGGTTGCAGGACAACGGAGCGGTGATGCACTGCAATACCGTGCGGGATCAGGCCGGGCACGACCTGATGCTGCTGGTGGTCGAAACCGGTCAACTGGCCCGCCTCAACGAGCTTGTGCGCGAGACCGACCCCGATGCCAGCGTGGTGGTGATGAACGCCACCGAGTTCTACAGCGGGCTCGCCCACGCCAAAACCGCGAAGTAAAGCCGCCGCGCCATCCTCCCCGGCATCTTTACGCCGGGAGCAGACACGCCGACATGCCGGCGGCCCGGCACCGGGCAGGCGGACAGCCCGACGGCTTTGCGTTTCCATCCTGTCCCGCTACCATGGGCGGCTCCCTCTCGACACGGAGCCGCCCATGCGCCGCCTGCTTCCCCTCCTGCTGCTCGCCTCCCTGCCCGCCGTTGCCGCCGAACCCGCCAAGTTGCCACAGGTCGAACTGGGCAGCGATGCCCGCCGCGAGATCGCCAACGACCTCGCGCAAGCCACGCTGTTCATCGAGACCAGCGACGCCGATCCAGCCGTCATCGCCCGCCGCATCGACCGCGTGACCGCCGACGCCCTCAAAACCGCCGGGCGCTATCCGCAGGTGAAAAGCGAGAGCGGCATGCGCAACACCTGGCCGCTGTACGACAACAAGAGCGGCAAGCAGACCGGCTGGCGCGGCCGGGCCGAAATCCGGCTGGAAAGCCGCGACAGTGAAAAACTCGCCCGCCTGATCGGCGAACTGCAACCGTCCCTGCAGCTATCCGGGCTCGGCTTCGCCGTTTCCGACGCCAGCCGCAAGGCCGCCGAAGACGCGCTCATCCCCGAAGCCCTCAAGGCCTTCCAGAACCGCGCCCAGCTCGCCGCCAAAGCCTTGGGCTTCGCCAACTACCGGGTGGTCGACGTCTCGGTCAACAGCGGCGGCGGACAGCGCCCGGTGCCGTACTACCGGGAAGCCAAGATGCTCGCGGCACCGGCCATGGCCGACTCCGCCCCAACGCTGGCCCCCGGCACCAGCGAACTGACGGTGAATGTGCGCGGCAAGGTCGAGCTGTACTGATTCCGCTCGCCAGCCCGTCGACCGCGTCCTACAATTTCCTGAATCATTCCATACGGATTAAACCGAACCGCCATGAAGCTGTATGCCTCGCTGACCAGCCCCTACGCCCGCAAGATCCGCGTCGTGCTGCTGGAAAAAAAGATCGACTGCCAACTGATCCCTTCCAACCCGTGGGAGGCCGACACCGTAGTGCCGGAGTTCAACCCGCTGGGCAAGGTGCCGGTGCTGCAACTGGATGACGGCACCGCGCTGTACGATTCGCGCGTCATCGCCGAGTACCTCGACAACGTGTCGCCGGTGGGCAAGCTGCTGCCAGCCGAAAACCGCCCGCTGGCGCTGGTCAAGCGCTGGGAAGCGCTGGCCGACGGCGTGCTGGATGCGGCAGTGACGGTCTTCCTCGAACAGAAGCGCCCGATCGCCGAGCAGAGCCCGGCCTGGCTGGAGCGCCAGCTGGGCAAGGTCGAGCGCGGGCTGGCGGCGCTGGCGCACGATCTGGACGAGCGCCCTTGGTGCTACGGCAACAGCTTCACCCTGGCCGACATCGCGGTCGGTTCGGCGCTGGGCTGGCTTGCGCTGCGCTTCCCCGGCATCGACTGGCGGACCAGCCACCCCAACCTCGCCGTGCTGTTCGACAAGCTGTCGCAGCGTCCGAGCTTCGTCGAGACGGTGCCGCCTGCCGCCTGATCCCCGTCCCGCCCCCACTCCAACGCCACCGCCCGCCGGTGGCGTTTTTCATCGGCACGCCCATCCAAATCGCACGGCCAAACACTGATAAAATGACCATTCGTTTTTTACTCAGGCCATCCATGTCTTCCCGTTCTTCCGAATTCTGGAGCGGCGTGCGCGCGCTGCTGCCACTGCTGCTCGGCGTGTTTCCCTTCGGCATGATCTACGGCGTGCTGGCGCTCGAATCCGGCCTTGCCGCCTGGCAGGCGCAGGCGATGAGCGCGCTGGTGTTCGCCGGCAGCTCGCAGATCGTGCTGTGCCAACTGCTGGCCAGCCACGCACCGCTGGCGGTGATCTTCGTCACCATCGCCATCGTCAACCTGCGCCACGTGCTTTACAGCGCCTCGATCGCGCCGGAAACCCGCCACCTGACGGGCGGCTGGAAAGCGCTGATAGCTTATCTGCTGACCGACGAAGCCTACGCGGTGATGATGGCCCGCGTGCACGCGGCGGGCGCGTCGGCGCACCGGCACTGGTTTTTCTTCGGCGCCGGCCTGACGCTGTGGAGTGGCTGGCAGCTCTCCACCTTGGCCGGCCTGCTGGTGGGCGGCGAGATTCCGCCCGAATGGGGATTCGACTTCGCCGTTCCGCTGACCTTCATCGCGCTGGTGGTGCCCGCCGCCCGCAGCCGGGCCGACTGGCTGGCGGTGGCGGTGGCCGGCGTCGCCGCCCTGCTGCTGGCGGCACTGCCCTTCAAGCTGTCGCTGATCGCCGCCACGCTGCTGGGCGTGGCCGGCGGCGTGTGGATGCAGAGACGGCAGGTGCGCTGATGGACATCCTGCTGCTGTTCATCGGTCTGGGCGTGGTCAACTTCCTGATGCGCCTGTCCTTCATCGGCCTGCTCGGCAAGCGTCCGATCCCGCTCGGCCTGCAGAAGGCCCTGCGCTTCGTGCCGCTGGCCATCCTCACCGCCATCATCGTGCCGGAAGTGCTGCTGCGCGACGGCCAGCTCCTGTCCACCGCGCTCGACGCCAAGCTGATCGCCGCGCTGGCCGCCGTCGGTGTGGCCGCCAGAACCCGCAACGTGCCGCTGACCATCGTCGCCGGCATGGCGACGCTGTGGGCGGTGAAATGGGCGCTGGCCTAGCTTCGCCGCCAGACACGGGACGCAAAAAAGCCGGGAGGAGTCCCGGCTTTTTCCATCGACGGCGGGCGGGTGCTCAGCCGGCCATTTCCAGCATCAGCGCATTGATGCGCTTCACGAAGCTGGCCGGATCGTCCAGCTTGCCGCCCTCGGCCAGCAGCGCCTGATCGAACAGCACGCGGGCCAGTTCGCCGAAGCGGGCCATGTCGGCCTCGGTGTCCAGCTTCTTCACCAACGGGTGGGCCGGGTTGATTTCCAGAATCGGCTTCTGGTGTTCGATCTTCTGCCCGGCCGACTGCAGGAGCCGCTCCAGATGCGCGCTCATCCCGTGCTCGTCGGCCACCAGGCAGGCCGGCGATTCGGTCAGGCGATGGGTGACGCGCACTTCGCGCACTTCGGCCGTCAGGGCTTCCTGCACCTTGTCGACCAGCGGCTTGAGCTGTTCCTCGACCTGCTTCTGCTCGGCCTTCTCGGCCTCGTCCTCCAGCTTGCCCAGATCCAGCGCGCCCTTGGCGACCGAGGCCAGCGACTTGCCGTCGAATTCGGTCAGGTGCGACATCAGCCACTCGTCGACGCGGTCGGTCAGCAGCAGCACTTCCACGCCCTTCTTGCGGAACACTTCCAGGTGCGGGCTGTTCTTGGCGGCGGCGAAGGTGTCGGCGGTGATGAAGTAGATCTTGTCCTGCCCGTCCTTCATCCGGCCCACATAGTCGGCCAGGCTGACGTTCTGCTCGGCGGTGTCATTGTGGGTGGAGGCGAAGCGCAAGAGCTTGGCGATGCGCTCCTTGTTGGCGAAGTCCTCGCTCACGCCTTCCTTGAACACCTGGCCGAACTCGGTCCAGAAGGTGGCGAACTTGTCGGCCTGGTTCTCGGCCAAGTCCTCGATCACCCCCAGCACCTTCTTCACGCAGCCGGCGCGGATGCCGTCGATGTCCTTGCTGCCCTGCAGGATTTCGCGGCTGACGTTGAGCGACAGGTCGGCCGAGTCGATCACCCCGCGTACGAAGCGCAGGTAGTGCGGCATCAGCTTGTCGGCGTCTTCCATGATGAACACGCGGCGCACATAGAGCTTCACGCCCTGGCGGCGTTCGCGGTCCCACAGGTCGAACGGGGCCTTGGACGGAATGTAGAGCAGCTCGGTGTATTCCTGCCGGCCTTCGACGCGGGCGTGGGTCCAGGCCAACGGGTCCTCGAAGTCATGCGCGACGTGCTTGTAGAATTCGGTGTACTGCTCGTCGCTGATGTCGTTCTTGTTGCGGGTCCACAGGGCCGACGCCTGGTTGACCGCCTCGACGCCGTCCTGCGGCACTTCCTTGCCTTCGGCGTCCCAAGTCGCTTGCTTGGCCATTTCGATCGGAATCGAGATGTGGTCGGAATACTTGCGGATGATGCTGCGGATCTTCCAGTCGTTCAGCAGTTCGTCCTCGCCTTCGCGCAGGTGCAGCACGATCTCGGTGCCGCGCCCGGCCTTCTCGACCTTCTCCAGCGTGTATTCGCCCTGCCCTTCCGACTCCCAGCGCACCGCTTCGTCACCGCCGGCACGGCGGGTGGTCAGCGTCACGCGGTCGGCCACGATGAAGGCCGAGTAGAAACCGACGCCGAACTGGCCGATCAGGTTGGCGTCCTTCTTGTCGTCGCCGGTCAGCTGCTCGAAGAAGGCCTTGGTGCCCGACTTGGCGATGGTGCCGATGTGCTCGATCACTTCGTCGCGGCTCATGCCGATGCCGTTGTCGGCGATGGTGATGGTGCGGGCGTCGCGGTCGAAGCTGACACGGATCTTCAGCTCGCCGTCGTCGCCGTACAGCGCCGGCTGGTCGATCGCTTCGAAACGCAGCTTGTCGGCGGCGTCGGACGCGTTGGAGATCAGCTCGCGCAGGAAAATCTCCTTGTTGGAATACAAGGAGTGGATCATCAGTTGCAGCAGTTGTTTGACTTCGGCCTGAAAGCCCAGGGTTTGCTTGTCGCTCATGGTGTCGAGTCAATGCGTGTGGTTGAGGGAATGAGGCGCAGATGGGGAGGGAGGCCAGGGATTTCAAGACGGGGCCGCGAGCGCATGCTGAAAAGGAGCGGGCAACGCGACGTCGTAACAGGCGCAGTGGCGCCTGCAAGGTGCTTGCCACTCGATGAAATTCCTGAGAAAACGCCGCTTGGGGAGCGATTCCCAAACCAGCAAATGAACGAGAGTATTTGATGAGCAGCGAATTACAGCTTGTAGAGCTTCAACTAGGCGATGGCAAGGAAGTGGTCAAGGGGGCGTTGATCACCACCCAGTACAACGGTTTTCTGGAGGACGGCACCAAGTTCGACTCCTCTTATGATCGCGGCAGGCCTTTCCAGTGTGTCATCGGGACCGGACGCGTGATCAAAGGCTGGGACCAGGGACTCATGGGCATGAAAGTCGGCGGCAAGCGGAAGCTTTTCGTTCCCGCCCACCTCGCGTATGGCGAAAGACAGATCGGCGCCCACATCAAGCCGAACTCAAACCTGATCTTCGAGATCGAGCTGCTGGAAGTCCTGACCCGGGACGACTGATCGCCGGACGCGATGCGGCTGACGGGCACAGCTCCACTGCCGCCGAATGAAAAATCCCCGCAGCAAAGCGGGGATTTTTACTGGGCTTCGGGCCAGGCCCGCCGTCAGAACAGCCGAGCCAGCAGCGCCTTGTCGCTGTTCCCGCCCAGCCGGGCCCGCACCTGCAGGCCGTTGCCGGGAGCCACGGCGAGCGCGCTGCCGTCGTCGGCGCGCACCATCTCGCCCAGCTCGACGATGCGGTTGCCGGACGGGTGGATGACCTCGATGCGGTCGCCGCTGGCGAAGCGGTTCTTCACCTCGATCAGCGCCCAGCCGTCGGCGTCCACGCTCAGCACGTCGCCGACATACTGGCTCTGCTTGGCCTTGGAGTGGCCGGTCAGGTAGTTCTGGTAGTCCTGCGTCTGGTGGCGTTCGAGGAAGCCCGGGGTGTAGCCGCGGTTGGCCAGCCCGTCCAGCTCGGCCAAGAGGCTGACGTCGAACGGTTTGCCGGCCATCGCGTCGTCGATGGCGCGGCGGTAGGTCTGGGCGGTGCGGGCGACGTAGTAGAGCGACTTGGTGCGGCCCTCGATCTTGAGCGAATCGACGCCGATGGCGACCAGCTTTTCCACCTGCTCGACCGCGCGCAGGTCCTTGCTGTTCATGATGTAGGTGCCGTGCTCGTCCTCGATGATAGGCATCAGCTCGCCGGGACGGTTGCCCTCCTCGATCAGGTAAGTCTTGTCAGCCAGCGGATGGCGCTCGACCCCGCCGCAGGCGGCGAAATTCTGGTTGGCTTCTTCCAGCGCCTGGTTGAAGTCGAACTGGATGACCTGCGGCTTGACGTCGCCGGCGTCGTCGGCCTGGGTGTCGTGCACCTTGTAGTCCCAGCGACAGGCGTTGGTGCAGGTGCCCTGGTTCGGGTCGCGGTGGTTGAAGTAGCCCGACAGGAGACAACGGCCCGAGTAGGCGATGCACAGCGCGCCGTGGACGAAGACTTCCAGCTCCATGTCCGGACATTGCTGGCGGATTTCGGCGATCTCGTCGATCGACAGCTCGCGCGACAGGATGATGCGGCTGACGCCGATCTTCTGCCAGAACTTCACCCCCATGTAGTTGGTGGTGTTGGCCTGCACGCTCAAATGCACCGGTACTTCCGGCCACTTCTCCCGCACCATCATAATCAGGCCGGGGTCGGCCATGATCAGCGCGTCGGGCTTCATCGCGATGACCGGCTCCATGTCGGCCAGATAGGTCTTGAGCTTGGCGTTGTGCGGCAGGATGTTGCTGGCGACGTAGAACAGCTTGCCGCGCGCGTGAGCTTCGTCGATGCCGGTCTTGAGTTCTTCGAGCTTGAAATCGTTGTTGCGCGCGCGCAGCGAGTAGCGCGGCTGGCCGGCGTACACGGCGTCGGCGCCGAAATCGTAGGCGGCGCGCATCTTGGCGAGCGTGCCGGCGGGCAGCAGCAGTTCAGGGGCTTTGAGCATGGGAAACGGGACTTCCGGAAAAAACGCGAGCCTTCCGGCAAGGGAAAGCTCGTGGGGGTAGGGATTGCGGCGGATTATTCGCCCCCGGCCGACCGGCGTCAAGCCTGACGCACCTGCAATTCCACAATTAATTCATGGGTTTATCAGACACCTGCGCCACGCGAAAACGAAACAGCCGAACGATACTAGCGTTTGGGCGGCAGCAGCGTCAGCAAGGCGAGAAGCTGCAGCAGCATCGACGCGCCCATGGCCAGCGCCCACACAAGCTTCCAGCCGGACGACGGCGCCCAGTCCGGACTTTGCAGCGCAGCGGACGCCAGGCCGAACAGCACGGTGGCGACGACGAGCAGCAGCAGCCTCAAACCGCGCGGAATGGCGCGCAGACGGTCGAACAGCGGCATGGGGATTCCTTGAGCATCCGGGCGGGACGGCATTGTAGCAAGCCGCCTCGCCCGGAACGGTGTCGTGCCGGGGCACTGGCACGACAAGATCACGGACAAAGCCTCGCCCCCGGTTTGGCGCCGGAGGCGAGGGATCGTCAACACGGCAACCGGGTTTACTTGGCGGCCGGGGTGGTGTCCTTGGACAGGAAGAAGGCATCGGAGAAGAACTCGTCCTCCGGCAGCCCGCGCTCGCGGGTGAAGGCGCCATGGGCGACTTCGACCATGGCCGGTGCGCCGCAGGCGTAAACCTGATAACCCGACATATCCTCGAAATCGGCCAGCACGGCCTCGTGCACCAGCCCGGTCCGGCCGGGCCAGTTGTCTTCCGGCAGGGGATCGGACAACACCGGAATGAAGGTGAAGTTGTCGTATTCGGCCTGCCACTTGGCCGGCAGCTCGGGCATGTAGATGTCGTCGAGCTTGCGCGCCCCCCAGTACAGCACCATCTGGCGGCGATTGCCGCTGGCCAGCGCGTGTTCGACGATGGCCTTGACCGGCGCGAAGCCGGTGCCGCTGGCGAGGAAGACGATGGGCTTGTCGGAATCGTCGCGCAGGAAGAAGGTGCCGAGCGGCCCCTTGAAGCGCAGGATTTCCTTCACTTTCATCGTGTTGAACACGTAGTCGGAGAAGGTGCCGCCCGGCATGTGGCGGATGTGCAGCTCCAGCAGCTGGTCGTCGTGCGGGGCGTTGGCGAGCGAGAAGCTGCGGGCCTTGCCGTCGCGCATCAAGATGTCGATGTACTGGCCGGCCAGAAACTGCAGGCGCTCGGCCGCCGGAATCTTGAGCTTGATGACGGCGACGTCCTTGACCTTGTCGATCGATTCGACCCGGCACGGCAGGGTCTTGACCTGGATGTCGCCGGCGGCGCTCACCTCGCGCACGTTCACCGTCACGTCGCCCTGCGTCTCGGCGCAGCACAGCAGGGCCTTGCCGGCGGCGGCTTCCGCGGCGGTCAGCGCCTTGTCCTGATGCGGACGGTGGCTGACTTCGCCGGACACCAGCGTGCCCTTGCATGCGCCGCAAGCACCGTTCTTGCAGCTGTACGGCAGGTTGAGGCCGTGTCGCAACGCGGCTTCGAGGATGGTTTCGCCGGTTTCAACCGGAAAGCAGTGACCGCTGGGGTGCAGCGTGACTTGAGACGACATGGATGATCCCTGTAGCTGGGTTGGCTGTCGTGGCCGCCGCACGCGCCGGCCACCAAAACCGGCCCGGTCAAGATTCAAGGCCAAGGCAGATAAAAAGCGGGCGTCGCCTTGCCGGGTCGCCCTACAATGACGCGGATGGATACCCGCCCGAGACTGTTGATTGTCGGCGCCGGCGACGTTGCCCGCCGCGCCTTGCCCGGCTTGCTGCCGCACTACCGCGTGTTCGTGCTGTGCCGCCGCGCCGACCAGATGGAGCGCTGGCGCGCACTGGGCGCGATGCCCGTGGCCGGCGATCTCGACCGGCCCGCATCGCTGAACCGTCTCGGCCGCCTTGGCTGCAGCGTCCTGCTCCATACCGCCCCACCTGCTGCCGAAGGCCACGGCGACGCGCGCTCGAACCACCTGATTGCCGCCTTGCGCAAGGGCGGAATCCTACCACAGCGGGTG
>JASLDQ010000139.1 GCA_030151505.1 Chromobacteriaceae bacterium | reverse complement strand
CTCCAGCGGTTCGCCCCGCCATTCGGCCTGCACCGGCAGCAGGTGCCGCGCCTCCTCGCCGGCCAGATAGACCACCCCGCCCTGCGCCCCGGTCACGTCGTGCATGGTGCGCAAGAGCCGGGCCAGCAGGTGTGGAAAATGGGTTTCGCTCGCCAGCGCCATCGACATGCCAAGAAAACGGTGGATGGTCGATTTCATCTCACCAATCGCGCCGGCCAGTTCGGAGACCTCCTTGATTCCGGTCTTGACCACGACGGGCTCGTCGAACTGGAAACGCTCGATCTTGGCGGTTTCCTTCATCAGCTTGCGCAGGGAACGGGCGGCGAAACGCGACAGCCAGATGGTCAGCAGCACCCCCAGCAGCAGCATCCCTCCCGAAATCAGCAGGCTGTGGTTGCGCAGCCTGACGGCTTCGGACAACAGTTCCCGGTGCGGCGCGGCCAGCATCAGCACCAGCAGCGAGCCGCCCTCGACCGGCACCGGGATCACCACGCCCTGCCAGTCCCCGGCGGCATTGCGGATGAGCAGGTTGTGCTTCCCGCTCAGGCCGGCTTCCTGATGTAACTGCTGCAACACGTTGGCATCCAGCTCCCGCAGCAACGGCAACCGGCCATCGTCGCTTCGGCCATGAATCAGGCCGGGCCCGCCCTTGTGCGAGGCCAGTACCTCGCCATCGCGATTCAGCAGGGCGATCCGGGTATCCGGCGTGATGCGGGACTGCAGCAGCATCCGGGACAGGTCGTCCAGTTCGATGTCGACGCCGGCCACCGCCAGCCCGGACGGGGCCCGCCGCGAAAACGTGACGCCCGCCTGCCGGCTGGTATAGAACAGGTAGGGCTGGCTGACGATCAGCCGGTCCTGCTGCTTCGCGCTGCCGTACCACGGCCGGGTCCGCGGGTCGAAACGGTAAAGCGGGTCGACCCGGCGACCCAGCTCGGTCAAGCGGGCATCAAAGAACAGGTACTCGCCCCGCTCGCCCGCCCCGTCCCGGCTGACGCTCTGCACCACCCACGCGGTGCCGGGGGGAGGTTGCAAGCGCTGCCTCAGTTCGCTTTTTTCCTGCCAGGGCCGCACCAGAAAGAAGTCGCCGTTGTCGTAACCGACATAGATCGAACTGACCGCCGGCAGGCCCTGCAGCCCGGCGACCAGAAAAGGTAGATTCTCCAGCCGTCTGGGCAAGCTCCCGGCCGACATCAGCTGCTGCTGCGCCAGCTGCTCCGCCAGCGATCCGGCGGGGCGGTACAGCGCCTGCACCTTGGCGGCGGTGGCGACGCCGATCTGCTCGAACTGGCGTTGCGCGTCATCCATCATCAGGCGGCTGGTGAAGCGATACTGGTAGATGCCGCTGACGACGGCGTACAACACCATCAGCCCGATGAACAGGATGGACAGGTGGGCATACAGCGGAATCTGCCGCAAGCGATGAACGGGTTTGACCATGAGTCTTTCCTTGTCCGGAGCCCTGCTGACGGCCTCGCCGCCGGCCCTGTGCCATGCACGAAACCATACGGTTATCCATTCAACATAGTTGTCGCCCCCCACTTTGTCTCAACCGGCGTCGGCGGCTTACCCTCATCCGGATTCTGTCGCCCCTCCACCACGACGACATGCCCCGCGTTGGCCTAACGGCCGGCGAAAAAAAACCCGCCAAAGGCGGGTGTCAATGGAACCGGACCAAACCTCAACTCGTGCGCTTGGCGAGCATCTGGCTGGCATCAAAGCCGAGCCGCAGCGCTCCCCAATGGCGACCGCCGACCATGATCGGCATGGCAATTTCAGACAGGACCTCCCCGGTATCGCGGGTATAGGTCTGCAACAGGAAAGGCTGGAGGTTTTTGGCCGCGCGGCTGCCGGTCGGATCGTTGAAAATCCGCTTGTCGCGGCAGCCGATCAGGTCTTCGGCCATGTTGCCGGTGGGCTTTTTGGAATAGAAGCTGTTGTGGGTCGGGGCATAGCCGTTTTCATCGACCAGCAGGCTGAAGCGGCCGCCCGGCGTTTCATTGACCAGCTGGTCGTAGAAAGGCTGCATGTCCGTTTCAAAACGCTCGTCGTAACCGACGCGATATCTTGGCGGCTCGGAATCGGCAATCTTCCGGTAGCTGCGGTCAAACACGTTGACCCCGGCCTGGGCCCAGGCGTTGAGCTGGCTTTCGAAGCGCTCGCGATATTGCTTGGCCCGCGTGATGGCCCGGTCGAATTCACCCTCGCCGATGATGAAACGGCTGACCAGTTCCTGCACCTGCTCGGTGGCAGCAGACAGATCGCGCGAGACCTGCGCCGAGAACGCCAGTTTCTGGCGCACCTGCTCGGACAGGCGGTGAATTTCGCTGACATCCCGGTTCACCGCGACATTGGTGGTCGCGAAGCTCTCCACCGTAGCGGCGATGCCGACCAGGCTTTGCGAGGTGTTTTCGAAATCGCTGACCATATTGTCGAAATGCTGCGAGGCGCGATCGACCACCCCGCTAGCCAGCTTGGTGTCGTTGGTGATGATGTTGGTTTCCTGCCGGGTTTCGACCACCAGCGTCAGCATGCCGTCGATGTTGCCGGAAATTTCATCGGTCGCGCCCTTGACCCGCTCGGCCAGCTTGCGCACCTCGTCCGCCACCACGGCAAAGCCGCGGCCGGCCTCCCCGGCCCGCGCCGCCTCGATGGCAGCGTTGAGAGCCAGCAGGTTGGTCTGGTCGGAAATGTCCTTGATCAGGTCGACGATTTCCTTGATCGAAGCGGAGCGGGTATTGAGCTCACCGACGGTGTCGTTGAAGCGTTCGACCCGGCCGTTGATGTCCTTGATGCGACCGGCCACGTCGTTGAGTTCGCCCCGCGCGCCGCGGGCGACTTCCAGATTGGCGCCGGTCGTCCCGGCGATGCTCTGGGTCTCGCCCGAAATGGCGGTGATGCCGACGGTGTTGTTGTCGCTGGCCGAACGCACCAGCTGCGCCAGCTCATCCTGCTTGCTCGCCCGGCTGAGCGATTCGCCAATGTTCTGCTGGCTTCTGGCCGATTCCATCGCGATCCGCACCGTCATTTCCCGGACCTGGCTGATGATTTCGCGGATCTTCTTGATGAAGCGGTTGTAGCTTTCGGACAGCTGGCGGATTTCGTCGTAGGTCAGGACCGGAATGGAACGGGACAGATCCCCCTCGCCCTCGCCGATATCGTTGAAAATCCCGATGATGAGCTTGAGCGGACGCACGATCAGGAAACGCAGGTACCAGACCATGAGTCCGATGAAGACCAGTGAGCCGAACCAGAGCACCCCGCTGCGCCACAAGGCGGTTTCGAAGCTGGCGCGAATGGCCTGCTGCGCGGCAAGGGAAACATCGGCGCCACTGGCCTTGAGCACGGCATCCACATCCTGCCAAGCCAGCCAGACGATGCCCATGAAGCCCAGCTGAAGCACGGAAATGAAGAACAAACTGCCCAGTTTGCGCGACAGGGAATACCAGAAAGTCTTTTCCATGAAAGTGTAAAGACGCCAGAACCAGCTCATGCAACCCCCTGTCATGCTCAATCAACATAAACCTGCCGGATTCTGCGGGGCTGCGTTGTTTTTATCCAGCATGCACCGCAACATTTATCCAGCCATCGACATACCGGAACAGTATTTTTGTCTGCCATCATACACTCTGATGGCATGAATAACGTGCATGCAAAGGCCCACCAAGACGATTCCGCTTTCCGGTCGATAAAAAATACTTATCCATCGCTTGATGGCCATCAAGCGCTGCCGGCAGGTTGCGGTCAGCCTACACGTTTGCCCGGAGCATTCCAGCCGGTCACCACGCTACAGATAGATGCGCCCGCCCCGCGCTTGTTGGGGGACTCCCCAAAGAAAAACGGAACCGACCGGTTCCGTTTTTTCTGCTCGGTCATATTCGACCATGACAAAGGATGGCGGCTTAGTGCGGCCCCGTCATGGCCTGCTTGACCTGTTCGATGCCGGCCATGTCGTCCAGCGTGGTCAGATCGCCCGGGTCGCGTCCTTCGGCGATGGCCTGGATCGAACGGCGCAGCACCTTGCCCGAGCGGGTTTTCGGCAGCTGGGTGACGAAATGGACCTGGGCCGGATTGGCGATGGCGCCCAGTTCGGTCGACACGCTGGCGATTACCTCGCGTGCCAGCCGTTCACGCTCGACCGGATCCTCGAGCCGGCTGGCGTCCTTGACCACCGCGAAGGCGACCGGCACCTGGCCCTTGAGCTGGTCGGCCACCCCGACCACGGCGACTTCCGCGATCGCGCTGTGGGCGCTGACGGCCTCTTCGATCTCGCGGGTGCCAAGACGGTGGCCGGCCACGTTGATCACGTCGTCGGTGCGGCCGAGGATGAAGAAATAGCCGTCCTCGTCCTGCTGGCCCCAGTCAAAGCTGGAGTACACCAGCTTGTCCTTGAACCCCTTGAAGTAGGTGCTGACGAAGCGCTCGTCCTGCCCCCAGATCGTCGACATGCAGCCCGGCGGCAGCGGCGGGATCACGGCGATCACGCCCTTTTCGCCCGGTGCGACTTCTTCGCCGGTGGCGTCGTTGAGCAGTTTGACGTTGTAGCCGTACACCGGGAAGCTGGGGCTGCCGTTCTTGACCGGGGTTTTCTCGACGCCCGGCATGGCCGACAGCATCGGCCAGCCGGTTTCGGTCTGCCAGTAGTTGTCGATCACGGGGATGCCGATTTCCTCGGTAATCCAGTCGGCGGTCGGCTGGTCGAGCGGCTCGCCGGCCATGAAGAGCGCGCGCAGGCTGGAGAGGTCGTACTTCTTCAGCCAGGACGGGTCCTGCTTCTTCAGCACGCGCAGCGCGGTCGGGGCGGAGAACATCACGCTGACCTTGAAGCGCTCGACGATTTCCCACCACACGCCCGGATCGGGCCGGATCGGCAGGCCTTCGTACACCACGGTCGCCATGCCGTTGAGCAGCGGGCCGTAGACGATATAGGAGTGCCCCACCACCCAGCCGATGTCGGACGTGGAGAAGTAGGTTTCGCCCGGATTGCCGCAGTAAATGTGCTGCATCGACGCGGCCAGCGCCACGGCGTAACCGCCGGTGTCACGCTGCACGCCCTTGGGCTTGCCGGTGGTGCCGGAGGTGTAGAGGATGTAGCTCGGATGGTTGGACTCGACCCATTCACACGGCACGTCGGCGTCCATGCGCTTGGCGCGCAGGGTGGCGTAGTCGAGATCGCGGATCTGGGTGATCGGCATGTCCTCGTCCAACCCGCGGTTGACGATCAGCACGCGCTCGGGCTTGGCTTCGGCCAGATCGATAGCGGCATCGACCAGATGCTTGTACGGGATCACCTTGCCGCCGCGCATGCCGGCGTCGGCGGTCACCATCACTTTGGGACGGGCGTCGTCGATGCGGGTGGCGAGGCTGTGCGAGGCGAAGCCGCCGAACACCACCGAATGGATCGCGCCCAGCCGCACCGTTGCCAGCATGGCAAAGATCGCCTCGGCGATCATCGGCATGTAGATCAGCACCCGGTCGCCCTTGCCCACGCCCAGATCGCGCAGGATGGCCGCCATGCGGTTCACCTCGCGGTGCAGGTCGCGGTAGGTGTAGATCGTTTCGCTATTGGTTTCGGTGGAGATGTGGATCAGCGCGTTCTGGTCGGCGCGGGTAGCCAGGTGGCGGTCGACGGCGTTGTGGCAAAGGTTGGTGGTACCGTTGACGAACCAGTTGCGGAACGGGGGATTGGAGTAGTCGAGCACCTTGTCGTAAGGCTGCTTCCAGTCGATCAGCTTGGCCTGTTCGGCCCAGAACGCTTCCGGCTGCTCGATCGAACGGCTGTGGAACTGCCGCAATGTCTCACCCATCTGAAATCTCCTGCAGTAGCGGGCAGCGGGCCGGATTCCGCGCATGGCGGCCCCGACCCGGCCCTTGCGTTTTTACCTTTGTAGAAACCAGCAGCTTTT
>JASLDQ010000110.1 GCA_030151505.1 Chromobacteriaceae bacterium | reverse complement strand
CGCGCCAGCTTCCCGCCACCCGGCCCTGTCCCCTGGCCGCTCCACCGAATCCACGGCCCAGCTCGCCGATGCGCGGCGCCTCCAGCACAAAGGCCAGCGTATCGCCCTTGCGCCCCAGCGAGCCCTGGGCGGACAACTGATTGCTCCCCAGACGCAAGGCCACGTCGGCACGGGACAACCGCTCGCCATCGAGCCTGAGTCCAATTTGGCCGGACAAGGGCTGCTGCTCGAAGCGGCTGGGGTCGATATGCAGCCGCACGTCGGCCGCCAGAGGAGCGACAGCTCCCGCGGCCTTGAGCTGCGCGTTCAGGTCGGCGGCGGGGAATGCGCCGTAGCGCGAAGGATCGAGTCTGGCGAGACGGGCCTCGACCGAGAAGGCCTGGCCGCCGGCCAGCGCGATCTCGCCCTGGCCGGTCAAGCGCGCGGGGCCGTCGCGAAAATCGAGCGCGTCCAGCAAGACCTTCTGCTGGCCGGCGTCGCCCTGCAGGCGGGCGTCGAGCTGCAGGCTGCGGCCGGCATCCTGCAGGCGCGCCGCGAGGGTCGGCGCGGCGAGGCTACCTCCCAGCGCCAGCGTGCCGCCGATGCGGGTCGGCTTGAGCGCCACGATGCGGGCCAGGTCAATGTCGAGCAGATTCAGCCGCAGGTCGAGCTTGCCCTGTCGCAGGCCGCCCTGCAGCGCCAGCGTCCCGCCCCCGGCTGCCACATGGCCGCGCTCGATCTGCAGCACGCCGTCGGACAGCAGCAGGTCGACGCTGGCGTTCTCCAGCGGCAGGCGGCCGTCATCCATGCGGCCCGGCCGGGTGTTGATGACGGCGAACTTGCCGGTGAGGCTGTCGGCATCGTGGGTGCCGGTCACCAGCGCCAGCGACAGATCCGCGGCAGGCGCGCCGGCGAAGAAACCGGCCGGATCGACACGCTCGGCGGTCAGGCGCAGCTCGTCGACCAGACCGAAGCGGCCGGGCGCGAACGGCCGCAGGCGGCCGAGCGCTTCCACCACGGTGGGCTGGCTGACAAGACGGGTCTCCAGCGCCAGCTCTTCTAGGCTGCCGCCCAGTCTGGCCTGTAGCGCCAGCGGCCGGTCGGGCAGTTGCGGCAGGCGACCGTTGAAGCGGACCTCGCCCGCCAGCGCGAACGGCTTGTCAGCCCCGAGCGTGAGCGAAGCCGTCCCGCTGCCGAATTCGGTGACGACGCGCGTCAGCGCCAGTCGGTGCTGCGCGCCGTCGCTGACCAGACGGACGCGCAGGCCGGACAGCACGACCCCGGCCGGTTGCAGTTGCAGCCGGGCCAGTTCGGCCCGCTCGACCTGCACCGCCAGCGGCAGGCGCAGACTGGCCGGCAGGGTCGCCGGCTCCGTGCTCGGGGCGCTGTCGACGTCCAGTTGCCCCAGCTCCAGCGCGTCCACCCGCACGGTCCGCTGCCACAGCGCCGCCGGTTGCCATACCAGCCGCAGCCGGTCGAGCCGGATGCGACTGGTAGCGGACTCGATCCGCAGACCGTACAGGCTGAAGTCGTGCCACAGGTCGCCGGTGGCGCGCTCGGCCTGGAAGTGGCCGAAACTCGCGCGTTCCGCCAAGCGCACCAGCCGGGTCAGACCGGCGTCGTCCCGGGCGGTCGCCAGCAGGCCGGCCAGCGTCAGCAGGGCCAGCATGAGCAGGAACAGCGGCGCGAGCAGGAGCCGCGGCCAGAGGCGAAGGCCGCGGGCCGGCGGTATGGGAGGCGGGGCGGCGGGGGCGGAATCGGGTGGGGGGGAATCGGTCATGGGGCAGCGGGCCTAGAAGGCCAAATCGAGCGAAAAATGCAGTCGGACCTTGCGGTCCTCCTCTCCATAGGCGAGGTCGAGCGCCAGCGGACCGACCGGGCTGGCCCAGCGCGCGCCGACGCCATAACCCCGGGCCGGAGTGAACGCCTGCCAGTTGCGGGCGGCGCGACCGGCATCGACGAACAGCGCGGCCGCCCAGTTGCGCACGACCGGATACTGGTATTCGGCGCTGCCGACCGCCAGCACCCGGCCGCCGACCACCGCGCCATTCTGGTCCACACCCAGGCTCTCGTAGCTGTAACCACGCACGCTGTTGGCCCCGCCAGTGCGGAACAGGCTGTCGTTGGGCACTTCGTCGCCGTCGCGGGCAAAGACCTCGCCGAGTTCCCCGCGCAGCACGAAGCGGCCCCAGCCCCGCGCCAGCGGCAGGTAGACCAGCCCCTTGCCGTAGGCGCGGGTAAAGCTGGTGGACGACAGGATGCCCTGGGCCGCGCCGCCCAGCTCGATCCGCCACGCATGGCCGCGGGTCGGGTTGATCGGGTTGTTGAAATCGCGCTTGACCCAGCTCCAGTTGAGCATCAGCGCCTCGCGGTAATCCTGCGGCGCCTCGCCCGCCCGGGATTTTTCCCCGACGTACTGCAGCCCGATCGAGGTTTCGATCAGGCCGTGCTGGCGAGCGCGGCTGATGCCGTGCTTGTACAGATTGGTGTCCAGCCCTTGGATGTCCTTGTGTTCCCAGCCGGTGTAGCCGCTCCAGACATAGTCGTCGCGGTCGCTGGGCAGGGTCAGCTGCAGCTTGGCGGTCTGCTGCCGGGTCTCGATGCGGGTGTTGGCGTCGGCAATCCAGCCGCGCCCCAGCACGTTGGTGTGGCGATAGCCCAGTTCGACCCGTTCGCCGGTATTGGTGCTGTAGCCGACACCGGCGCTGGCCTTCTGCTGCGGCCCCTCGACCACCTCGACCGTCACCGGCGCGGCGTCGGCGCGGGCGGGATCGGTATCGGCCGACACGTACACGCTGCTGAAGTACGGCGTGTTCTGCAACCGGGTCTGGAAATCGAGCAAGGTCTGCTGCTGGTAGGGGTCTCCCGGATTGAAACCCGACAGGTTCTCGACGATGCCGGCCGGGTAGCGCTTCAGTCCCTTGACGGTCAGCTGGCCCAGCCGGAATTCGGGCCCGCTGTCGTAATGCGCCATCAGGGCGGCGGCATGGGCATCCGGCTCGATGCTCGCAGCGCTGTCGGCCAGTCTGGCCGTGGGATAGCGGTCGGCCAGCAGGCTACGCAGCACTGCTTTCTTGGAGTCGTCCCAGCCGGCCTGGGTAAAGCGGCTGCCCGCCTTCAGCGTCCAGGCGCGCTCGGCGCGACGCTGGCGGCGGGCGTGGTCGGCATCGTCGGCAATCGCGCCCTTGAGCTGGATATCGACACTCTGGACGATGACGGGCTCGCCCGGCCTGACATCGAGCCGGATGGTCGGCTTGCCGTCGGCCCGGTCGGCCGGAATCAAGCGGGAATCGATCTGCGGCGAGAAATAGCCGGCCGTTGCCAGCAGCTCGCGCGCGTCGTCCGCCATGCCCTGATACAACCGTTCCAGCTGCTCCGGCGTCATGTCCTCGTAGTCGCGCCACTT